>MAXT01000154.1:0-7550 GCA_001751225.1 Desulfuromonadales bacterium C00003107
CGTAAGGATATCACCGAGCGTCGGGTTGGTCTGTTCAAGGAGCAGGTTCATAATGCCATGCAGGGTGAGGATTTGACGTTCTTTGAAGAGTTGGTCGATCGATGCCAGCAGGAATATGAGGTCGAGCCGCGCAGAATAGCTGCCGCTATGGCCTATCTGCTGCAACAGGATCGTCCGCTTCTGCCCGAGGAAAAGACCTTTGTTGAGACAGCGCCAGCATCTCGCTCACGGTTTTCTGATTCTGAGCGTAGCAAGGGTGATGAAGGCTTGCGACGCTACCGCGTCGAAGTTGGCAAGGTCCATGGAGTCGTGCCGGGGCATCTCGTCGGCGCTATCGCCAACGAGGCGAATATCAGTAATCGCGATATCGGCCAGATAAAAATCTTTCACGATTTCAGCCTGATCGATCTGCCGGGAAATATGCCAGAGGCCAAGTTCAATCACCTGCAGCAGGTGTGGGTCTGTGGCCAGCATTTGCAGCTTAGTCTTGACACCGGTGGAGACAGCTCGCCTCGCCAGGGGAAGCCGCCCAAGCGGCGTCCGGCAGGCAAGCCTGGCGGCTACAAGGGTAACCCGGTTAAGAAACATCCCGCTGCTGCCAAGCGCGCTTCGAAAAAGGCCCACAAGCCTTAGGTGTCAGCACTAGGCGCAGTGAGGTTATTGCACCTCTTTGTTTTGTAGAGGAAAAAGCCCGTCCATATATTGGATGGGCTTTTTTTCTGCTAGAAGGCTGTCGAGCTTACCCTGAACCGACAGCAAGTCGGCTGACCGGCCCATATTCCTGATAACTATCGCCAAAGAGTTCTGCTATTTATTTAGCGATAATTCTTGTTCTTAGTTCTGGCAACCCTGCAGGGTTTAAGCAGAAACATTGCTTTATGACGGCCAAACTGCCGAAGCTTGATGGCGTCGCAAAAAGTCCGACCTACTGTGTTGCGGCGTTTTTTCAGGACCTCGAAACGCTATATATATGCCATCACCCCTAAAAAACATCAGGCCTTGTAGTGCGAAATTTGTGCTTAGTCATCCTGTAAGTTTTTGCAAATGCATCAAGATTTTGTCCCGGCCTTTTCGGAAGCAGAGTTAAGTGCTATTGTTGGAAATGAACAAAAACTTACTTCAACGGTAGTTTACCCTTTGTATAACGAGGTAGAGCCATGCTGAAAAGACTGTTTATTTGTTTGCTTTTGGTCGCTGCCGTTTTGTCCGGTTGTGCGGTCAATCCGGTCACCGGAAAAACGGAGCTGAGTCTGGTGCCTGAGAGTACTGAGCTTAGTATAGGCAGGGAGCAGTATCTGCCCAGTCGCCAGATCCAAGGTGGCGACTATACCACGGAGCCGGCGATCAATGCCTATGTCAGGGGTGTCGGTCAGCGCTTGGCGGCTGTCAGCGACCGCAAGCTGCCTTATGAATTCAGCGTTATCAACGATTCCACTCCCAACGCCTGGGCTTTGCCCGGTGGCAAGATAGCCATCAACCGCGGTCTGCTGACCGAGCTGAACAGCGAGGCGGAGTTGGCGGCTGTTTTAGGCCACGAAATCGTTCATGCTGCTGCGCGGCACAGTGCCAAGAGCATGGAGCGGGGCATCTTGCTGCAGGGCGCGGTTCTGGCTGCTGGTATCGCCTCGCAAAACAGTCAATTCGCCCAGATGGCGGTGGGTGGGGCTACTGTCGGCGCCGGACTGATTACCCAGAAGTACGGTCGAGATGCGGAACGGGAGGCGGATTACTATGGCATGCAGTATATGGCCCGGGCCGGTTACGATCCGCGGGCGGCGGTTGATCTGCAGCAAACCTTCGTGCGTCTATCCGAGGGGCGCAGTAGCGACTGGCTGTCCGGTCTGTTTTCCAGTCATCCGCCATCACAGCAGCGGGTCGAGGCGAATCGCCAGACCGCTTCTCAGCTGGCAGCCGGTGGGGAAGTCGGGCGGGACCGATATCAGCAACAGATTTCACCGCTGGTTAAGGCCGGGGATGCCTATGCCGCCTACGATAAGGGCCGCAAGGCGCTGGAAGCAGGTCAAACTGCTGAGGCTTTGACGTTGGCCGAACAGGCTCTAGCTGCCGAGCCGCGGGAGGCGCTGTTTCATTCCCTGCGTGGCGACGTGCGCTTCAAGCAGGGGCGTTATCAGGATGCGGTGGTTAACTACGACCGGGCGGTCGAGCGCAACGATGCCTATTTCCACTATTATCTGCAACGGGGCCTTGCGCTTCAGGAGCTAGGTCAGCGGGAGAGGGCGGTGGCGGATCTGGAATATAGCACCAAGCTGCTGCCAACGGCTCCGGCCCTTAACGCCCTCGGTAAATCGAGCCTGGCCCAGGGGAACCGAGAACAAGCCAAAAAGTATTTTTCCGCCGCTGCCGAATCCCGGTCGCAGCCCGGCCAGGAAGCGGCTGCTTCGTTGGTGCGTCTCGATCTGCCAGACAATCCGCAACGGTACCTGAAGGTCCGGTTCGGCCTCGATCATCGTAATTATCTGCTGGCTGAGGTAGTTAATGGCACTCCTCTGGCGGTGACAGATGTGGAAATAGTGGTGCTGATCATAGACTCCGCTGGCCATCGTCAGCAGATTCCAGTGCGACTTCCGGGACGAATCGGTTCGCGGCAGGCGGCTCGGGTGGCTACGGGTATCGGTCCCTTTGCCGACAGCAAGGACCTGCGCGGAGTGCAGGCGGCTGTCACCGGCGCCAGGATAGTCAAATAGACGGAAATTCAGGTAGTTTGCAGATGTAAGCTGAGGAGAAGGATGAAGTAAGAGAGTAGCGAAGGGGCGAACTGCGGTTTGCTCCTTTGCTATTTTAGGAGGCTTGCGAACGGAAAGCAGGTGCCGTTTTTGGCTGCGATTGTGGTTAGGAGGCTGTCGGGCTTGCCATGAGCCGACTGCAAANNCCCCTAGCGGTCTGTCGATGCTGTCATTGTATAAGGAAGCTGTCGGTCTTACCATGAACCGACTGCAAAATCGCCTGGTCGGCCCAGCTTCCCGACAATTTTCGCCAAATAGCTCTGCTATTCGCTCTCAAATTCTCGAAAATCTGGATTCTAACAGTCAGTTTTTCGTTTCGGCCCGTCAAGACCGACAGACTCCTAGGGCTTTTCGTCTTCAGCCCCATTGGGTTATACTGGTACCGTTACAGAGTTTTCCCACGCTTAGCCGAGGTAGTGAAACCGATGTCTTCTGAACAGCATTGTCCCATTCGCCGGGTTCTGGAAACGCTCAATAACGAAATTCTGCAGGGCAAAGAGCGGGCTTTGCGCCTGTCTTTTATTGCCCTGTTGGCCGGCGGTCACATCCTGCTGGAAGATCTGCCAGGGCTCGGCAAGACCACCCTGGCACTAGCCCTGTCTTCAGTCCTTGGTCTGTCCTTCGGCCGTATCCAGTGCACCAGCGATCTGCTACCGTCGGATATCACCGGCCTGTCCATTTATGATCGGGACAAGAGCCAGTTTCGCTTTGTCCAAGGACCAATCTTCAACAACATTCTGCTGGCCGACGAAATCAATCGAGCTATGCCCAAAACCCAGAGCGCTATGCTCGAAGCCATGGAAGAGCGGAGGGTGACGGTAGAAGGCACCACTCATCCCTTGCCCGACCCCTTTCTGGTCATTGCCACGCAGAACCCGGTGGAACAGATCGGCACCTTTCCTCTTCCAGAATCCCAACTTGACCGGTTTCTACTGGTCACCGGACTCGGCTATCCGCCGGAAAGTCTGGAAAAGGAGATTATCCGCAACGGCGGCATTCACGAGAAGATCCGCGATCTTGCGCCACTGCTTTCTCAAGAAGAACTACTGGCGGCTCGCAAGACCGTCAGCGAGGTGCAACTCGGTGACAAGCTGGTCGACTATATCTTCGCCCTGGTGGCCGCGACTCGCGACCATCCGTATATGATCTCCGGTCTGTCGACCCGCGGCGCCCTCAACCTGGCCGCTGCAGCCCGCGCCACCGCCTACTTGGAAGGCCGAGATTACGTCATTCCAGAGGATGTGCAGCTGTTGACGGTGCCGGTCGGTGCTCATCGGCTGATCCTGCGAGCCGAACACGAAATCCTGAACAAAGCGGAGGTGCTGCAATCGATCGTCGACAGCGTACCGGTGCCCCGCGCCTGAAGCTCAGCTGGGCCGGGGGGATTTATATTTTGCTGACCCTGCTGCTCGGTTTCGGCGCCGTTAATACCGGCAATAACTTGATGTATCTGTTGGTGTCGGCATTGCTTGGCTTTATGGCGGTGTCGGGCTGGCTGGGGCGTAACAACCTGGCTCGGCTGCAGCTTGAGGTGCAACTGCCGGAAGAAATTTACGACGGAGTGGAAACCCTGGTCTCGGTGCGGTTGCACAACCGGCAGCGCTGGTTACCCGCCTGTCTGCTGCAGGTCAACTTTGAAGGTAGCCAGGCTGGCTGCTCACTGTTGGCCCGGGGGGAGCGGGTAAGGCTGTCCTTGGCAGTGACCTTTCGCGGTCGCGGAGTCCGGCAGCTGCAGGCCATTCGCGTCAGCTCCACCTTTCCGATCAATTTTTTCGTCCGCTCCCTGGCTCTGCCGGTTTTAAAAGAGATTCTGGTCTTTCCCTGTCCGAGGCCGGTGCCGCTGCCTGCTGCAGTAAAGCTGGGCTCTGTTCAGGGCAATCTGGCGGCAGACAAGGGTTATGAGGGCGACTTAACCCGCATCGACGACTACCGCGGCGGCGAACCCCTGAAGCTGATTCACTGGAAGATGTCGGCTAGACAGGATCAACTCAAGGTCAAGGAGCTGTCCTCGCTCGCCGCTCCGCCGCTGGTCATCGATCCACTCCGGCTTTCCGGCAAAAACCTTGAAGAACGTCTCGCTGGCGCCTGTTGGTTGGTCAAGACCATTGGTCGCAGCGGTCGTAGCGTCGGCCTGCAGCTCGAAAGCGGGCGCATTCCGCCGGCCTGTGGCCGGCAACATCAACTGCGTCTACTCGGCGCTTTGGCACGCTATGGTATCGATACGCACCCTGCTTAATCTCTTCACTTACGCCGCCTGCGTGTTTGGTGTGCTGCCCCTGTACGCCTTTCTTGAGCTGCCGGCTCAGATACTCTTTCCGGCGGCGCTGCTGACGGGCTTCGTCTGTGACCGGCGGCTGCGCTACTTTCTTGGCCCGTTTTCAGCCACCCTGCTGTCCCTGTTGCCCTTTGTCTTCTACGGACTCAGTTTGAGCCTGGCCAATGTGGTCGAACCGGCAGTCAACGTTCTGGTGCTGCTGTTGGCCATGCGGCTGCTGACTGAAAAACGCCCCCGTAATTATCTGCAAATCTTTGTCTTGGCTATCTTTATCCTAGCCGGTTCGTCGTTGCTGACTCTCAACATGTTGTTTTTGCCAGTTTTGGTGCTTCAGGTGGTGAGTGTCACCGTGGGGCTGGTATTGCTGACTTTTCATGCCAGTGATCAGCAGTTGCAGTTGCCGGTAAACAGGCTGCGGCCCTTATTTACTGCGAGTCTTGTGTTGCCGGCTGGCTCGCTGCTGTTGATGTTGGTATTTTTTGTTGTCCTGCCGCGGACTCAATATCCCTTATGGAACTTTCTCAATCCAGGTCAAACTGCCTTGAGCGGTTTTAGCGAAAAGGTGCGGCCTGGAGCCTTTGTTCGCAATGCGGGGTCCAGGACTCCTGTTTTTCGTGTAGAAAGCGATCCACTCGGAGTGCAAGATCTCTATTGGCGCGGCGTTGTGTTGAATGTGGTCGAAGGAAGCAGTTGGCGGCGTATCGCGCCGCCTCAACAGGAGAAATCCCGCTTGTCGGGTGGGCGGCAGGTAGCGCAGATCATCTATCCAGAAGCAAGGGATGACGGTTATCTGTTTGGTCTCGATCCGGTGGAACAGCTCAGCGGACTGCGAGTGCGCAGCAGCGCCGATATCGTTTATCGACTGGGCCGCTCTCGCAAGAAGGCGGGAAGTTATCGTGCCGTCAGTCGCGTCGGTGGCCATCTCAAGGCTCAGTGGGTTGATCGCGATTTTTATCTGCAGCTGCCAGCGGATATTTCCTCTCGGCTGCGAGCTACCGCCAGCGAGTTGGCGCAGGGGGGTGACAAGGCCGCCGGCAAAATCGCGCGCACCGAGGAGTTTTTTCGGCGGCAGCAGCTGGTCTATGCTACCAGTGATCTGCCCGGGCCTGATCGCCCTCTGGAGGAATTTCTGTTCGAAAACAAGCGGGGCTATTGCGAGTTTTTCGCCAGCTCCTTTGCATTGCTGTTGCGCCTCGAAGGGGTGCCGGTCCGATTGGTCGGCGGTTACCTCGGGGGCCGTCGCAATGACTTGGCCGGTTATTACAGCATTACCGAGGATATGGCCCATGTTTGGGTCGAGGCTTTGGATGATGGTGTCTGGCGGCGCATCGATCCGAGCCGCTTGGCTATTAATGCAGACAGTGCCTCCTTTGCAGGACGGGGCAATCCGCTGAGCTGGAGGCGGCGTTTGTTTGATACGGCGGACTATTACTGGACCCGGGCGGTGATCTCCTATGACCTGAGTAAGCAGTTGGAGTTGGCCAGGGGGCCACTTTTAAATTACGGGATATTTCATTCGGGCGAGGTCTTTTCAGAATAGTCGGTTGGCTGCTGAGCGGCGTCGCAGGACTGCTTGCTACAGTCTGGCTGGTGCGTCGTTGGATCATGCCGGTGGAACAGCGACTGCTGCAGCGTTTTTTGCGGTTGCTGAAGCGGCGCCTGGATTGGGAGCAGATACCTGCCAATGCGGGATTGAAAACCCTGGCCGATCGGACCGGCGATGTCCGCTTTCGGGAGTTCGCCGCGATCTATAGCGGTGCCGTCTATCGGGATAGGGTTTTGGGTGCCGCCGAGCGAGCGCGGCTACGATATCTGCTTAAGGAATTGCGCCGCTCCTGATCATGGACTGTGGGCAAAGGCGCGATGATGGACATTTGGGCTGGGGCAGGGTGGAGCCCAAGAGGAGGAGGCCGGGAAAGTGAAACCGGGACAGGCTTGTGGATACAGGAACCGCTTAACCGCCAGTTGCTCTGCTGCCAGGACCTGACCCGGTGCGATGTTATTTGCGTGGTCCCTTGCCGGTGGGTTTACGACGGCTCTCGGTGGGTGACTTGCGCCGGGGACTTTTTTGTTCGGGGACGGCTGTGGCCTCTCTGGGTTTTTTGGGCAGTGCCTCAGTAACGCTGATAACCCGGTTGATCAGCAGGGCACCGTCGAGGGTGACGATAGCGTCTTTGGCCTCGGCGGCATTGGCCATCTGCACAAAGGCCGTGCCCCGGAAGAGTCCGGTGCGCGGGTCATTGAGCAGGCGTACCGATTTTACTGTTCCCGATACTGAAAAAAGAGTACGGAGGTCGTCTTCCGTGGCTTCAAAAGAAATGTTCGCTACATATACGTCTCGTGCCATGATCGATCCTTTGCTGCATTTAGGTGGTGCGGGTAGAGGGCTGCCAAAATTGAAGGCCAGGGTCACGGCCAAGGTCGCCCATGCAAGTATGGCGCAAGTTTAGCATATCAATCGATTAAAAGCATGGTTTGCGATGGCTTGTCTGTCGAATTTGGCTGAGGTGATGGCGTCGCAAAAATTCCGC
>MAXT01000154.1:7565-8612 GCA_001751225.1 Desulfuromonadales bacterium C00003107
GAATGCATCAAGGCTTGTAGGTCAGCGTAACGGGTCGAACAGGTACTCCAGGCCGTTGAGTTTGATTTCGTAAACGGTCTGCAGCATGCGGCCGAGTTTGCCTTTAGGGAAACCCTGCTGAGAGAACCAGACTACATAAGGTTCGGGCAGGTCGATGAGGCGTTGTCCCTGGTGCTTGCCGAAGGGCATGCGCATGGCCGCCAGTTCGAGAAGCAACTCGGAATCGATGGACACCAGTTCACTCAAAATTTCTCCAGACGTTTGAGTTGAGTTTCGAAGATTTCAAGGGTTTTGGCGCTTTTCAATTGATCGAGGATCGTTTTGCAGCCGGCCTCTTGCAAGTAGGGCAACAAGCTGCGCAGCTTGGCCAGCACCTGGGCCTGTCCGCAGTAGCGCTTTTGGTAGCGGGGCAGCAGTTCGTGCAGCAAATGACTCAGCCCCTCCCTAAGTTCATCAGCAGACGGTACGCTTGGCGCCTGACCCCGCAAACGCTGAAATAGCAGGGGATCCGCCAAGGCGCCTCGGCCGAGCATCAAGCCGGCAGCTTTGGTGGTGGTTAATAGCTGTCGACCCTGCGCAGCGGTGGTGATATCGCCGTTGGCAATGATCGGCAGTTTGCTGCGCTGCACCGCTTCGGCGGTTATGGTATGATCGGCGCTGCCCCGATATTGCTGAATCACGGTACGGGGATGCAGAATCAGGAAGTCAACTCCCGCATCTTCCATGGGGGATAACAACTCAAAGAGTTGCTGCGGTTGATCGTAACCGGCCCGAAGTTTGACGGACAGGCTGCCGGTAACCACTCTGCGCAAGGCAACAAGCAGGGGCGGAATCTGTTGCGGCTGACCCAGCAGTTCGCCACCGATGGCGCTGCTGGTGGTGCGGCCAAAGGGACAGCCCAGGTTGAGATTGATGTGCTCGACTCCGGCATCCTGTAGGCCTCGGGCCGCCTCAGTCAGTAGCTCCGGCTGGTGGCCGATAAGCTGGGCGATCAGCGGAACCCCGCCCTCATGAGGGGCGACATCCTGCAACTGAGCAGGGCGCAGG
>MAXT01000154.1:8680-8813 GCA_001751225.1 Desulfuromonadales bacterium C00003107
GTTGCGCAGCTCCCGGTTACTCAGGCCCTGCATGGGAGCAAGCATTAAGGGGCTGGTGTTCGGCTGCCAGGGCAGAACCGAATCGCTGAGGGTGCTATCAATCGTAGTGGCCAAGAATGCTCTTTCTGTCGGT
>MAXT01000154.1:8886-9334 GCA_001751225.1 Desulfuromonadales bacterium C00003107
CTTGTAGGGCGAAATTTTTGCTTTGCCATCCTATGAGTTTTTGCGAGTGCATCAAGCTTTGACGAAGGGAAGGGTAGTGGCTGAATTGAGTTGCGATTGTAGCGACGGGGTGGTGGTCCTCGACTTTGAAACGAGTGGCATGTCCCCCGAGGGGGGCGACCGTGCCATTGAGATCGGCGCTGTGCGTCTGGTCGGCGATCAGATCGTTGACCGCTTTCAAAGTCTGATGAATGCTGGTTGCTGGATCAACCCCTTTATCGAGGATCTGACCGGCATCAGCAATGCTATGGTGCAGGAGGCGCCGCCGGCAGCGGAAGTGATGACACAATTCTCCCGTTTTATCGGTGCCTCGCCCTTGGTAGCGCATAATGCCGCTTTTGACCGGCGATTTCTCGATGCTGAGCTGGCCCTTATCGGCTTGAGGCGGCAGCAGGATATAGCCTGTTCC
>MAXT01000155.1 GCA_001751225.1 Desulfuromonadales bacterium C00003107
GCCTGCTGCGGCAGCCTGGCCCCGGTTCTGGGCTGGTTGGCTGGCGGCGGCCAGATCGGCGACCATCGTCTGGTTTTGCTCAGCGGCCTGCTGTTGCTCTGGCAGCTACCCCATTTCTGGCTGTTTGCTCTACGCCACCAAGTCGACTTGCAACAGGCCGGCCTCTTTCCAGATCTTTCCTTGCAACCTACGGGTCCCTTGCTCGGCCTGATTTTTCTCTGGACCTTTGCCCTGTCGGTGGCTACCCTGCTGCTGGCAACCCTTAATATCCTGCCTGAATGGCTAGCCGTACTGCTCTGCCTGGCCGTGTGGATCGGCCCACTGAAACACTGGCGTTCATTGCAAAGGCCAATGGCGAACTCCGCTACCGTCGCCCCGTAATCTGCCTAAACCCGTAACCACAGCAGATAAATACTCATCATGATTTCCCGCACAAACAAAACTCGCCTGTTCATCTATCTGGTTATTTTCATTCTGGTGATGCTGGTCGGCACCTTTGGCTTCATGCTGGTTGAACAGCTGCCCCTGGTTGATGCTGCCTACTTTACTATGGTGACTATCGCCACCGTCGGTTACGGGGACATTGCCCCCGTCACCACAACCGGAAAAGGTTTGGCCATCGTTCTGATCTTTGCCGGCGTCGGCACCTTCGTCAGCTTACTGGCCAACGCCACCGAAATTTTTCTTGAACGGCATGAGAACCAGATCCGCTTACAAAAACTGCAGATGGTGATCGGGCTTTTTTTCAGTGAAGCGGGAACCGAACTGATGCGTTTCTTTGCCGCAGCTGATTGCCACCGCAACGATTTGGAACAGGTTCTGAAGTTGGATAATGACTGGAATGCCAGCAACTACCAGCAGGCTCTGAAAAGACTCGATCGGCACCTGTATAAAGTCGAGGTCGAAAAGATCGACATCGACAAGCTGCGCGAGTTTATCGGTAAGCAAACCCAATTACTGGTACGCTTGATGGAGAGCCCCTACATGCTGGAGCACGAATCCTTTACCGATCTTCTCATCGCCGTCATGCATCTTAAAGAAGAGCTGCTGCACCGAAAGGATATTGGAGCCCTGCCAGAGAGCGACAATGACCATCTATGCGGAGACATACGCCGCGCCTATTCACAACTGGTACGTCAATGGCTGATCTATGTACAGCATCTGCAACACAACTATCCTTTCCTTTTTTCTCTCACCCTGCGAACCAACCCCTTTGATCGCAGCGCTTCGATCGTTGTGCGCTAAGAGGTTATCGGGCTTAATCCTGCCAGTTCTTGCGGCCACTTTTGATCTCTGAACGCTGTCGTTTCTGCTGTAACCGCCGCTCACGAGCACCGCGGCCCGGCCGCGTGGCAATCCGCTTTGCTGGTCGGCGCTGTTGGGCTTGCAATCGTTCTTCAAGACGTTGCAAAGCCTTTTCCAGGTTCCGCTGCTGAGACCGCTCCTCGGTGGCCACAACCAGGATTCCGGTGGGCAGATGTTTAATCCGCACCGCCGATTCGGTTTTGTTTTTTTTCTGTCCTCCCGGACCTGAAGCTCTAAAAAATGTGATGGCTAAATCCTTACGGTTCAACAATGCCCTGCCTCCTGCAGAAAGATGGTATTTTTCTACCAGTCATGTTAGAAGAAATGCATCACCAACGCAAAGGTTCACCTATCATACCTACCTCAGCAGGAGCCCGCTATGAACCATTTTGCTCTGACAATCATCGGCCGAGACCATTCTGGAATTGTTGCCCGTGTGACAAAAGTTCTCTTTGACCTGGGCTGCAATATTGCCGATTCGAGCTGTACCATTCTTGGCGGTCAATTCGCCATGATTCTGATTATATCCCACCCTCAATTCAGTACCAGAGAAAGCTTCGGCACCGCCTTTGAGCCGATCGAACAAGATGGCCTGTCGGTCTTTCTCCGCACATTGCAACCCGGCGGCGAAGCAGCTCCCCAGCTACCGGGAGAGCTCTGCCTGATTTCAGTCTACGGGTCCGACAAACCGGGAATTGTCTATCCGGTCGTCAAGGAATTGGGCGATCGACAAATCAATATCACCGATCTCAATACCAAACTGGTTGGTTCACCGGAGCGACCGGTCTATGTGATGATGATCGAAGCTGTTTTGCCGCCTGGCATCCCTCTCGAAAAGCTGGCTGAAGTAATGGCAGAATTAAAGGATAGTCTGCAGGTCGACATCTCGGTGCGCGACATCACGCCGGTGGAGCTGTAAACCAATGGCTGTTCGCGAAATTCTCTGTTATCCCGATCCGATACTTAAAATGGTTTGTGAACTGGTCGCTGAACTGAATCAAGCGTGCGACACCCTGGTTCAGGACCTGCTCGACACCATGCTCGCCTCCGGCCACTCCGTCGGAGTGGCGGCACCCCAAATCGGTGTCTCGCAACGGGTGGTGGTGGTCGATGTTTCCAACAGCAAACTCGGCCGAGATAACAACCACGGCCAGTTGGTGATGATCAATCCGGAAATCCTCGAACAATCGGGACAGAAGATCATGCGCGAAGGCTGCATGAGCGTTCCCGACTACACCGGCAATGTGGTCCGGGCCGAGGAAATCCTGGTACAATTTACGGATCGTAGCGGCAACCTACAGGTGATTCGCGCCAGCGGTTTCGAAGCTGTGGCTATTCAGCACGAGCTGGATCATCTCGACGGCTTTCTCTTTCTCGATCGGGTATCAAGCCTAAAGACCGATCTGTTTCGTCGTAAAAATCGCTAAAGGCTTAAGAACCTTATTGTCTTTTTTTTGGGGGGGGGACGTTGCTTTTTCTACTCCTGTCGACAAACAGCAGCCCCTTTTATACAAAAGGTATGTTCGACATATTATTAAAAGCCAAAACCCTCAAGTCGCCACTGTAATTCATCTTTTTTACTATTTTTGCCATGAATTTCCTGGAGCGGTTGCATGAGCCAACAATCCTTCGACCTACCCGCCAGCGAAAGCAATCAAGCCCTGCTCGACAATGTTCATCCTCACGACTGGAAAAATCCGAAACCGGCTCCTTGCTATAACCTGGTAGTCATCGGTGGAGGTCCTGCCGGACTGGTCACAGCCGCCGGTGCAGCCGGTCTCGGCGCTAAAGTGGCCCTGATAGAAAGATCTTTGCTCGGCGGGGACTGCCTCAACCAAGGCTGCGTTCCCTCCAAATGCCTAATCCGTTCTGGCCGAGCCATTCACGACGCTCGGCAAGCCAGTCCACTGGGCCTTCGTGGCGCAACAGACCTAGTCCCCGATTTTGCCGCAGCCATGGCCCGCTTGCAGAGAATCCGAGCCGAGCTCAGTGATCACGATTCAGCACGAAGGTTCAGCGAGGAACTCGGGATCGATGTATTTCTCGGCCAGGGCCACTTCGCCGGTCCAGACCGGTTACAGGTTGGAGAGCAAGTTCTGACTTTTAAAAAAGCGGCTATCTGTACCGGAGCTCGAGCGGCAACACCTTCTATTTCTGGGCTGGAGGAAACCGGTTTTCTAACCAACGAAACAGTATTTTCTCTCAACGAACTGCCTCCGCGACTCGCTATACTAGGTGCCGGCCCCATCGGCTGTGAAATGGCCCAGGCTTTCGCCCGCCTTGGCAGTCAAGTAACTATTCTCGAACACAGACCCCGGCTTCTGCCCCGAGAGGATCAGGACGCTGCCGCTATTCTGCAGCAAACCTTTGCCGCCGAAGGCATTCAACTTCATTTCAACGTTCGCACTAAGCAGGTCGAGAAGCAGGGAACGGACCACACTATCACCTACGAGGACAACGGTCACACCAGACAACTGGTTGTCGACCAGATTCTGGTCGGCGTCGGTCGAGCACCTAATATCGAAGGTCTCGATCTGGAAAAAGCCGATGTTGAGTATCATCCCAAAACCGGAGTCAAGGTCAACGACCGGCTGCAAACCAGCAATTCCCGTATTTTTGCCGCCGGGGATGTCTGTTCTCTGTATAAATTCACCCATACCGCTGACGCCCAAGCTCGCATCGTCATTGCCAATGCCCT
>MAXT01000156.1:0-3144 GCA_001751225.1 Desulfuromonadales bacterium C00003107
TCGGTCTACTACTTCCGCGCCACTGCTTACGACAGCGAAGGCAACGAGAGTGTCCCTTCTAATCTTACGGCCAGCGCCTGGATTCCCGCCCCCATATCACCAGAGATGGGCGCAACAGCCGGAACTCCAGCCACCCTGATCTGGAGCGAAGCGCCAGCAGATCTCAACCTAACCTTCACCCTGCGCTACGGCACCGATCCTCAACTACAGGCAAGCGGCGCCACAGTTGCAATCCATCATGGCGATTCCGGACACCCCTCCATGCCCGCCTCGGCACCGCTGCTCGCGGCTATGGTTTGCCTGGCCGGCTTGAGCCTGCGCCAATTGGCAGGCCGCCTCGGCAAACAGCGCCTGCTGGCCCTTACGGTCTGCCTGGGATTAGCCCTGTCCACCGCCAGCTGCGGTGGTGGTGGCGGAGGTGGTAGCGACAGCAGCAGTCCATCGGCTAGCATGGCGCAAGACAACGACACTATCGTGGTTGCCGGTCTGACCGACAGCTATTACACCACCGGCGACCTGGCAGAAGGCAGCACCTACTATTGGCAAGTCATCGCCGTTGATGGCGACGGGCAGGAATATGAAAGCGAAACCAGTTCCTTCGTAGCGGAGTAAAGTCGTAAGCCGTAAGTCGTAATAGGTTTAAACCCCTTACGCCTCACCTATTACGTATTACGGCCCTTGCCTCACGACCCTTGCACACCATGTTTTTTCATCAGATCATAGAGGGTCGGACGACTGACACCCAAGGCTTCGGCACAGCGCACAATATTGCCGTCCTCCTTCTCCAGAGCGATCAGCAGCAGTTCCTTCTCTAAGCGCTGGCGAGCTTCTTTTAGGGTCAGGCCTTCATAAGCTAAAGCGATGTTTCCGCCCTGTGCATTCGCAGCAGGGCCTTCAGCTGACACGATGTCGATAAATCCCAAGTCGCCGGGTTCCAGAAAAGACTGGTCAGCCATTACCACCGCTCGTTTGATCTTATTCTCTAACTCCCGCACATTGCCCGGCCAATTATAGCCTCGTAAAGCTTCCATTGCACTTTGGCCGATACCCCGCACCTTTTTGCCGAATTCGCCATTGTAGCGATGCAAAAAAAGATGTGACAATAAAAAGACATCGTCTTCCCGATCCCGAAGCGGAGGCAAGTCGACGCTGATCACCCCGAGACGGTAGAAAAGGTCCTCGCGAAAAGTACCTTGCTGAATGGCCTGCTGAATATCGATGTTGGTCGCAGCCACCACCCGGACATCGACTTCGATGTCCTGCCGGCCGCCAACCCGCTGAATGACCCGCTCCTGTAAAAAACGTAAAAGCTTGACCTGCAGCGCCGCCGGCATCTCACCAATTTCATCAAGGAACAGCGTCCCACCCTGAGCATATTCTACCTTGCCCTTAACCTGGGACTGAGCCCCGGTAAAGGCCCCCTTCTCATGACCGAAGAGTTCCGACTCCAACAGGTTCTCCGGAATCGCACCGCAGTTGATGGGCACAAAGGGGCCATCCTTACGCAAACTCTTGTCGTGTAACGCGCGAGCAACCAGTTCCTTGCCGGTACCGCTCTCACCCAGAATCAGCACCGGCACATCGACGGAAGAAACTTTACGAATAGTGGAGAAAACGTCCTCCATCTTCGTACATTGACCGAACATCCCAGCCAAGGAGCGTTCCTCTGCCTGGGTGGCCTGTAGCAAGCCTCGGTTTTCTTCTTCTAGAGTAGCCAGATGAAAAGCGCGTTGCAAAATGGTTTTGAGTTCAGCCAACTCGATGGGCTTGCTATAAAAATCGTAAGCGCCAAGACCAACTGCTTTCAGAGCATTTTCTCGCTCCTCATTGCCAGACAGCACAATAACCTTTGTGGCGGGTGCTTCTGAGAGAATCTCCTTTAAACCACGCAGCCCTTCAGTAGCACCGTCGACATCAGGGGGCAGACCAAGGTCTAGAGTCACAACCTTCGGCCGCTGGCTACGAAATATCCGCAAACCTTCATCGACATCGGCGGCCAACAGCAATTTGTAATCCTTTTTCAAACCCCACTTCAGTTGCTGACGAATCTCAGAACTGTCATCGATAATCAGTAATTTTTCCAAAATTGATATAACTCCAAAACATTGGTTTCACCACGAAGGACACGAAGAGCACGAAGAAATCAAAGAATTAAACTCTTTTTCAACAGCTCAGTCCTAGTTGCGAGTGAAAGTCAAAAACAAACTCAATCTCACGATTCGATAATTGAAGGAAAACCATTTTGCATTTCCTTCGTGAACTTCGTGGTAGAATGACAGCCTATGCCCTGGACGGTAAAAGACTGGTTCTACCTAAATAAGTCAAGGCTTTAGGTAAGTCCCTAGGAGCCTCTTCGCATTTTGCAAATCGAAGATCACGAAGGATTCAAAGGACAAAACGCTTGATTCCGTCCTTCAACCTGTTTGCATTAAAGTTAATCAGTAGGCCGGTTTTGATATCTGCGAGTTTCATATAAGTCAGCAGTTGTGCTTCGTGGATGCCCTTGACCTGCTCTACACTTTTCAGTTCAACAATCAACCTGCCATCGATAAGCAAATCAACCCGGTATCCACACTCAAGGCGGATGCCCTTGTATTCTACGGGAACGGGATGTTGCAGCTTGAATTCAATGTCATTCAATCTCAACTCATGGGCCAAGCACTGTCCATAAGTTGATTCCAACAAACCTGGTCCCAGCTCTCGGTGAACTTTCAGCGCACATCCAATCACCTTGTTTGACAATTCATCGAAATCCATTCTTCGTGTCCTTCGTGCTCTTCGTGGTAATAGCTTTTCGTGCATCGGGAGCTTTAACCCATTACACCTTACGCCTTACAGCCCCTGAGGTAAAAACACGGTAAAGGTCGTGCCCTCCCCTACCCGGCTATCCACCTCGATACGGCCGCCGTGGGCTTCGACGATGTTCTTACACTGATAGAGGCCTATACCGAAACCTTTTTCCTTGGTGGTCTGAAAAGGCTGAAACAAACGCTCGCGAATGAATTCTTCGCTCATGCCGCAGCCCAGATCACTGACCTTGAGATAGGGCTCTTCCGACTGGCCGACCTCCAACTCAATCGGCCCCTTGCTATTACTGGCCTCGAGGGCATTGTGGAGCAGGTTCTGCACCACCTTCTGAATCTC
>MAXT01000156.1:3344-3481 GCA_001751225.1 Desulfuromonadales bacterium C00003107
TTCTTGAGGTCGTGGATGACAAACGTCGATACCCGCCCCATGGCCGCCATTTCCTGAGCACTGCTGAGACGGGCGGATAAATTAATGCTAAGCAGGGTTGAAGTGGCCTGGCGAGCCAGCATTTTCATCAGGTCGAA
>MAXT01000157.1 GCA_001751225.1 Desulfuromonadales bacterium C00003107
ACTTGATAACGATCAATAATCGGACACTTTTTTCTCATCATGTATAATTAGAGGATATTGGCCGGTAGTTTTCATCTCAAATCTACCACCATTTGATTAAGAGGCCTCCCTCTAATTATTTAGGGCCTATAGAATGGACTCAAAGGACTCGTTTCCACCACCAAAATAGCAGCTGTAAAATAACAGAATTCAACCATTTTCTTTACGTTATGGAGCACTGCCATATGACTGCACCCCGGATTCCCCACATCACTGAAATCATCGATATTGAAGCCCTGGGGGAATTATTTCAGCACCTATCTAACCTCACCGATATCACTACCGCAGTCCTCGACTTGGAGGGGAACATCCTGATTGCCACTAACTGGCAAGATATCTGCACAAAATTTCACCGGAACAACCCTGCAACGGCCGCCCACTGCCTCGAAAGTGATACCATCCTTGCTGGCCAACTTGAAGCGGGCCAGAAGTACAATGTCTACCGCTGTAAAAACGGTCTTATCGATATTGCGGTTCCCATCGTGGTCGATAATGTGCATATCGGTAACCTTTTCACCGGACAGTTTTTCTTTGAAAAACCGGATTGTCACTATTTCGAGCAACAGGCGCTTGAGTTCGACTTTGATAGGGAAGCCTACCTTGAGGCACTATCACGCGTCCCGGTCTTTACCCGAAAAGATATCGAGCAGACCATTGGCCTGCTGTGCAAGATGGCCCAGATAATCGGTGAAACAGGACTGAATAAATTGCGGCTAACCGAAACCAACAGGGAATTGGTTACGGCCAATGCCCAGCTTCAAGAGGAGGTATCCGATCGAGAACAAGCTGAGCGCGCGTTGCGGGAAAGCGAAGAGCAATACAGGACGCTTTTTAGCAGTTCCAGAGATGCAATCGTGATTTTGAGCCCTAGTGGCCGGTTTGTCGACGGCAATCCAACGGCATTACAGCTTTTTGGCTGCCAAAATATAGAGGAGTTTATCAACAAGACTCCTGCGGATTTATCTCCTGAACATCAGCCCGATGGCGTACTGTCTTTGGTCAAGGCGCAGGAGATGGCGGCCCTGGTAATGGAAGAGGGTTCCCATTTCTTTGAGTGGAAACATCAACGGATAAACGGAGAAGAGTTTTTTGCCACCGTTTTGTTGACCAAAATGCATCTTCAAAACAAAGTGTTTCTCCAGGCCACGGTTCGGGATGTCACAGAGAGCAAGCTTGCTGAGGAGAAGCTGAAAAGATATCAAAACCATCTTGAAGAGTTGGTGGCGGAACGTACAGCCAAGTTGGATAAGGCAAATCAACGACTGCAACAGGACATCCTGCTACGTGAAGAGGTGGAGGGCCAGTTGCGGGAGTCGCAGCAAATGCTGCAGCTAGTTCTCGACTACATCCCCCAACACGTTTTTTGGAAAGACCGCGATTCCGTCTACCTCGGCTGCAATCGCAACTTCGCCCGGGCCGCGGGGGTTGAGGCCCCCCAGAAGCTGGTCGGCAAGACCGACTACGACTTGGCTTGGAAGAAGGAAGAAACTGATTTCTACCGGGAGTGCGACCGCCGGGTGATGGAGTCGGACACACCTGAGCTTCACATCATCGAGTCGCAGCGCCAGGCGGACGGCAAGCAGGCCTGGCTCGACACCAACAGGATCCCCTTGCACGATGGTGAAGGCCGGGTGGTTGGTATTCTCGGTACCTTCGAAGATATTACCGAACGCAAGCTGGCCGAGGAGCGAGATCAACAATATCGTGCATTTTTTGAGAACAATTGCGCGGTCCTTATTTTGGTCGATCCGGAGAGCGCCGCCATTGTGGATGCTAACTCGGCTGCATGTTCCTTCTATGGTTATAGCAAGGAGGAACTGATCCAAATGAAGATTTCTGATATCAACACCTTGCCCTCAGATCAAATTTTTCAGGAAATGGAAAGGGCAAGATCGGAACAGCGGCGTTATTTTCAATTTCGCCACCGGCTTGCCAGCGGATCAGTCCGTGATGTTGAAGTTTTCTGTAGCCCGCATACCGTCAGTGGCAAAAGCCTGCTTTTTTCGATCGTACACGACATCACGGAACGAAAACAGGCAGAGAAAGCCTTGCGTGAAAGCGAGGAAAGGTTGAAAGAGGCCAACCGAGGGTTGGAAGCTTTCGCCTATACCGTTAGCCATGACCTTCGCACCCCCTTGACTGTCATTTTGGGCTACGCTGAACTTTTGCAAAAAAGCTTACAGGATCGACTGGATAAGCAGGAACTTAACTGTCTGTCCGTAATCTATGATGCAGGGATAAGAATGGTGGAGTTGATGGAGGACCTCCTCAGCTTGGCTAAGGCTGGACAAATCGAGAGGCCTGCCGAACCTTCCGATACTGTAGCGGTGGTCAACGATGTGGTTTGCGGACTCGCCGAGATAATCACCCAGGCTGGGGTGACTGTGGTAGTCGGTGACCTGCCAACGCTGCGGCTGCCGAAGACTCTATTGGTTCAGGTTTTCCACAATCTTATAGCCAACGCAATACGATACGGGTGTAAACCAGGAGACGTAATCGAGGTGGAAGGCGAGCGGAAAGGCGCGAAGGTGCGATTCTACGTTCGCGATTACGGCCCGGGCGTCCCGGCAGAGGAGCGTGGTCGCATCTTTGAAGTCTTCTACCGAGGCACAACAGGGAATGGTAAAAAAGGGACCGGGATCGGCCTGGCCACGGTGCAGAAGATTGCTAGACTCTTTGACGGACGAGCCTGGGTAGAAGAAACCGCCGGCGGCGGCAGCACCTTCTGTGTGGAGATGGTTGATGTTCCCGTAAGCGCTTCCATCAAATAGGCCGTTGCAGGGTAGGAGCTCCGAAATATTATCAATTCATGAATCAGAACAGCCTGCTTGGTGAACCGGGCAGGCTGTTCTGATATGACACCATCCGTAAGACACTAAAAGCCCGCCAGGCGAATTTGGCGGGCTTTTCCAATATGTCAGGGTTCATAAGAATCTGGTTTTTAACCACATCTGACCGCTGAAGACAATCTGGAACAATATATCGGGCTCTTCTGTCTTCGTCGTGTCGCACATGTCAGGAGTGTCTAGAAAACTAGGGGAGACTCACACTGCGGTGGGAGATGTCATGCAAATCTATCCGCAAATAGTATAGTAGTAATTTAGGCAGGGATTGTGATGCCTAACCTTCCTTGACACAAAGGAATCAGGAAATGGACGACAAAATTAATATTGAGTGTCCCCACTGTAGTTATGTGATCACTTTAAGTCTGTCTGCCCTGACGCCTGGGATGTGGTGCGAATGCTTGAACTGCCATCAAAAAATTAGGATTACAGACCAAGATATCCGCCACCTACTTGAAGCCATAAAACAAAAAAGAGGACAGCGAGGCAGCCGCATGAAAAGTCAGAAACTTAGAGGAAAATGGGACCAGATTAAGGGGCTCGCCAGGGAGTTTTGGGGAGAACTGACCGGTGATGAACTCGATTTTATTGCCGGTCAGCGGGAGCGACTAATCGGCAAATTGGAGGAGAAATACAATATAACCAGGGCCGAAGCAGAAAAGCAGGTCGAGGAATTTGAAAGAAAGCTATAGCTTTGCGGCGAACACCCAGAGGGGCATGCCTCAGGGTTTGATCAGGTCAAGGGCTTCGATTATTAATTTTAGCAAAGTCGAGGATCGGCGCTTTAGATATCAGTATCTGGAAGGTCATCGGAGAAGTATATCTTGAAGGAACATTCCTATATTGCAGGAATTGTAGGGCATGTAGGCTATCCGGCTCAATCCATACTCCCAAATGATCTGAAACAACTTATTGGACAAATTGTTTACTCCTTCTACAATAGAATCTGCCGTGTCTAGGGTTTTAGGGGCGATCTCATCACACAGCTTAATGCAATGAAGATTTGCATCGATACGCTCATTGAAGAACAGGATGTTTATTTGTCTTCATGTCAAGAAGGCACTTAAAACTTTATGAATAAATCGGTTGAAATTATCGGCACGGAATCTTTAGGGGTTCGTGGCTTGAGTTGTTTGATTAAAGCGGGAAATCGACGGATCGTAATCGACCCGGGAGTGGCGCTTGGTTACATACGACACGGCTTACTTCCCCACCCGCGTCAAGTTGCAGAAGGTGAACGTGTGCGGCAGCGGATCATCAAGGCATTGGAAGACGCAACGGATGTCGTGTTCAGTCATTTCCACGGCGATCATGTCCCTCTCCGTGAGGTGAATCCATACCAGCTGGCGATTAGGCATCTCCCAAGAAACTTCCAGAACCTTTGTGGTTGGAGTAAATCAGCGGGCGACCTTGGCGAGAAAATGAAACTACGCGCCCATGACTTGGCAGAACTGTTAGGCTCGAACCTGCAAATGGCTGAGGGTGTTTCAGATGGTCCTATGACCTTTTCGCCAGCCATGCCGCACGGCATCAAAGGCAGCCAGCTAGGCACTGTTATGATGACCAAGATTGATTTGGGAAATAAGACCTTCCTGCATACATCGGATATCCAGCTGTTGGATACAGCTACCGTTAATTTTATCATTGCTTGGCAGGCAGATATAGTCTTGGCAGCGGGGCCACCGCTATATATTGAGACGCTCACCGACGAGCTGCGTACAGTAGCATGGGAAAATGGCCTGAATTTGGCCAACAATGTGGACACCTTAATCCTCGACCATCACCTAATGCGTGACCAACAGGGGCTCAAATGGCTGGACGCTCTTTCAACAGCGGTAGGCAAACAGGTATATTGTGCAGCAGATTTTATGAACAAGAACCGTCTCCTCCTGGAAGCCAGAAGGCCTGAAATGTATGAGAAAATACCTGTTCCAGATGGCTGGCACGATGAGTATGCCAAAGGCGGGGTGGATCCCGGCTACCTTGATGCTCTTCGTTATCGGGATATGCAGTTCTAACGCAGCTATTATTTCTGAATAACGAAAGGCGAAACAGGGCCGCCTTGATTGCAGAATGGGGTGGCCTTTCCTATTATGCAGACCCCCTGTAAGAATCAAGGGTTTTGCTTACGAAGGCGCTACGAATTCGAAGCGAGACAATAAATAGGACAGCATGGGTTGATGCCCCAAGGGAATCTGAAACCGCTCGAATAGATGCCAAAGGCCGCAGGAAGCTCTACTCTTCAACCCTCTACTGGACGAGGAAAATTGCCGGTCAATTTTAACTTTTGTCTAAAACTTAAGGTTGGGTTTCCCTGAGACAGGGCGAACTTAAGCAGGGGGCATATTATTGCTCAAGCAACGAGCAGCTTTAGAGAATAAATTGTGGGAGGTATTGGATTTTGTCAAGGGTGTTATTGAGGGGTAATGAAAAATGGGCGGTAGGGATGTACCTGCTTTATTGCTTTAAGAAAAGCAATAGGTGGGGGACTGATTTCCGATTTTTCAATCCTTTTCAGGTGCAAAGGCCCACGATTTGGCTATCGAGGGTTTTTTCTTGTTGAGCGCTATGTTTCAGACACTCTGCTGGCGGTCTGTAGTGGTTCAATAAACCCGGACACCAACGAAGGTGGTATTGTGTGCCATCCAACGAGAGGTGTTCCATGGCGCTTCCTTTCAGGTCAAGGTGCTCCCGAAACAGTTGCTGGGAGCACCTTGACGTGTCATGCCCCTTTTTTATTTACCCGCCATCATGGCCGCAATGTCGTCCTGGACCGTTCCGATGGGTTTAAT
>MAXT01000158.1:0-717 GCA_001751225.1 Desulfuromonadales bacterium C00003107
AAGCGCCGCGAACGTTTGCAGCAGATTCTCGAAACGGAACGGCAACGGGGCAAGACCATCGTCTTTACCAATGGTTGTTTCGATCTGCTGCATGTTGGTCATGTCAAGTATCTGCAGCAGGCTCGACGGCAGGGCGATCTGTTGGTGTTAGGCCTCAACTCGGACGCCTCGATTCGCCGCCTCAAAGGCCCCAATCGCCCCTTGATCGGCGAACAGGAGCGCGCACACATCTTGGCCGCGTTGACCTGTATCGACTATGTAGTGACCTTTGATGAGGATACGCCGCTGGAGCTGATCGAGATGTTGCGGCCCGACATTCTGGTCAAGGGGGGCGACTACACGCCGGAGACGGTGGTTGGCCGAGAGTTGGTGGAAAGTTACGGCGGTCGGGTGGCACTGATTGACCTGGTGGACGGACGTTCTACAACCAATATTATTGAGCGGATTCTGGATCGCTATGAGCAGGATTGATTCCGCTGGTCGACCGGCGGTCTTCCTTGATCGTGACGGTACGATTAATGTGGAGAAAAACTATCTGCATCGTATCGAAGATTTTCAGTTTATCGATGGAGCCCCTGAGGCTATTAAAGAACTCAACCAGGCCGGTTATCTGGTGCTGGTGGTGACCAACCAGTCCGGAGTGGCTCGCGGTTATTTCTCTTTGGCTGACGTGGAAGCCCTCCACCTGCATCTGACCCAGCGTCTGGCTGAGGCCGG
>MAXT01000158.1:734-1263 GCA_001751225.1 Desulfuromonadales bacterium C00003107
ACGGCCGGAGAAGGTGAGTGGCGGCGGGTTTGTTCCTGTCGCAAAGGAGAGCCGGGTCTGCTTCTGCAGGCTGCCAGGGAGCATGGGATTGACCTGCCCCGTTCCTATATGATTGGTGATAAAGAGGCTGATATTGTGGCTGGGGAAAAGGCTGGCTGTTCGTCGTTGTTGGTTCTAACCGGCTATGGTAAAGAGACTGCCCAATCTTTGACGTCACAGCGGGCCAAAACATTTCCCGATCTTAAACGGGCTGCAGACTATATCTGTCGTCAGACGGTGTGATGACACATTCCATTTATTTGGACAAAGGATTATCCATGATTAAAAGCATGACCGGCTTTGGCAAGGGCCAGGCCTCACGCAACGATATCTCCCTCACTGTGGAAGTTAAATCAGTCAACCATCGCTATGGTGATATTACAGTCAAGGTGCCCCGTACCTTGATGGTCCTGGAAGGGGAGGTGCGAAAAAAGGTCGCGGCCCGGCTCAAGCGGGGGCGTATCGATGTCTATATCAATCTCGAATTTGC
>MAXT01000158.1:1312-1454 GCA_001751225.1 Desulfuromonadales bacterium C00003107
ATGGAGCGTACCTTTGAATTGACCGGCGGGGTAAGCGTCCAGTTGCTGGCAGCGCAGAAAGATGTCATTACCCTCAAGGAAGCAGAACCTGCCGTGGAGGATGTGCGCCACTGTCTGGAGGTCGCCCTCGAGAAAGCCCTGG
>MAXT01000158.1:1505-9209 GCA_001751225.1 Desulfuromonadales bacterium C00003107
AAGGGACAGCGACTTGCGTGGATGTGCAGGAGCGCTTCGCCACGTTGGAGACTCTGTTAGCTGAGGCCGCCCAAAGAGCACCGGTTATTCCCCAGGAATGGCGCCTGAAGTTGCAGGAGCGCCTCGCCCGGCTGGAGAAGGGCTTTGAATTCGATCCTCAACGGGTAGCCCAAGAGATCGCTCTGTTTGCCGATCGCTGTGATATCAGCGAAGAGTTGACCCGTTTTAAAAGTCATCTTCAGCAATTTGCGACACTCTTTGAGAGCGATGAGCCTGTCGGCCGGCAGATGGATTTTCTGGTCCAGGAGCTGAATCGCGAGGCCAATACCATGGGGTCCAAGTCCAACGATGTGGACTTGACTCGGCAGGTCGTGACCATCAAGTCGGAGCTTGAAAAAATTCGTGAGCAGGTGCAGAATATCGAATGATCCATTTTAGTTGCTTGATGCTGGAAGGCAGTGGCGTCAATCTTTTCAGCCATCGGGGTACGTTGTACCCATCGTCGGCTACAGGAAACAAGCATGCAGCGTAGAGGTCTTCTTTATGTAGTATCCGCGCCTTCCGGGGCCGGTAAAACGTCCCTGTGTAAGGCGATAATTGACATTTTGCCCAATCTGCGGCACTCTGTCTCTCATACGACACGTTCGCCGCGGACCGGTGAGGTCGACGGTCGGGATTATCATTTCGTTTCCAAAGCCGAGTTCGACGCCATGGTGACTGAAGGTGCCTTTGTTGAATGGGCGCTGGTACATGGTAATTTTTATGGTACAGCCGTTTCCAGTCTGGAGTCCGGCCGTAGTGGCGGTTGCGACCTGTTGCTTGAGATCGATTGCCAAGGGGCTGCTCAGCTCAAGGAGCGTTGTCCTGACGCGATTTTCATCTTTGTGTTGCCTCCTTCTTTTCAGGAGTTGGAGCGACGACTCAAAGGCCGGCAGACGGATACGGCAGAAGTGATTGAGCAACGCCTGCACAATGCGCGTATCGAGATGCGTGAGATGTTCTGGTATGATTACTTGGTGATCAATGACAATTTTGATCTCGCCAGCCAGCAGTTGCAGGCTATTTTGGCGGCAACGGCATGTCGGACCGAGGTTTTAAAGGACCAGGTGCAGTGCCTTTTTGGTGAAATTGGCCCTTGATTGTTGCCCTATGCAGGGGCGTTTCGGGTCTAAACTTAACAATTGCAGCCTTTTAACACATAACAGGGAAATAATTCTATGGCACGTATTACTGTAGAAGATTGTTTGCAGCAGATTCCTAACCGTTTTCTGCTCGTCATGGTAGCAGCCAAGCGTACTAAGCAGCTCTATAAGGGAGCTAACCCGCTGATAGAAAACAAAAACGACAATAAAAAGATCGTCCTCGGTTTGCGTGAAGTCGCCGCCGGCAAAGTTGATTACGAGATCCCTACCCCAAAAAGCTGATCTGACATCTTCCGGCCGGCCCTTGATTGAGCCGGCCGGTCCTCTTTACGCCCTTGTGAAACCGCATCTTCAAGTCGGTTTCGCTCCTCCGGCCTTTTGCTATGCGCCCATCCCAGCAGTTTAAAAGCATCATTCAAAAGCTTCTTGACCACCACCCGGACATGGAAATTGCTCGGCTACGGCAGGCCTATGCCCTGTGCGTCAAGGTCTATCGCGGTCAGCATCGTGCATCCGGCGAACCCTGCCTGACCCATGCCGTGGAAGTTGCTTCCATTCTAAGCCGGTTTAAACCGGATGTGGCCACCCTTGTTGCCGGTATGCTCATTGACATGGTTGATCAGCAATTGGTCGATATTGACATGCTGCGCCAGGAGTTTGGAGTCCAGATTGGTGAGTTGGTTGAGAGTCTAGCCAGCCTCCGCAAGTTGGTCTTTTCGGCAGGGGAAGAAACGCAGGCCGAGAACTTTCGCAAAATGCTGCTTTCCATGGCCAGGGATATCCGCATTATTCTGGTGCAGTTGGCCGACCGGTTGCACCATCTGCGCACCATGGAGAAGGTTGTCGAGGAGGAACAGCGGCGTTACGCCCAGGAGACCCTGGCGATCTATGCCCCTCTCGCGAACCGTCTCGGTGTTAGCTGGTTGAAGTGTGAGATGGAAGACTTGTCACTGCGCTATGCCATGCCGGAAATCTATTTCGATTTGCGGGATAAGGTTGCCCGCAATGAAAAGGATCGATCCGGTTACATTGATCAAGTCAAGCGGCTGCTTTTGGAGAAAATCGGTCGGCAAGGTATTAAGGGTGTCTGCTACGGTCGCTATAAGCATCTCTATTCGATTCATCGCAAGATGATTCGCCAGCACGTTGGTTTCGACGAAGTCTACGATCTCATCGCTTTTCGCTTGATTGTGCAAACTATGCCCGAGTGTTATACGGTGCTCGGGGTGATTCATGCGGCATGGAAGCCTGTTCCAGGACGGTTCAAGGATTTTATCGCCATGCCGAAGCCGAATATGTATCAATCGCTGCATACCACTGTTATCGGGCCCTTTGGCGAGCGCATGGAGGTGCAAATCCGTACCGAGGAAATGCATCGCATCGCCGAAGAGGGGATCGCCGCGCACTGGCGCTATAAGGAGCAGCAGGCTGGGAAGGTTCCAGCTGCCGAGGCCGAAAAGCTGGTAGCTTCCCTGCCTCAGGTTCCCGAGGTAAAGCAGGAGAGCAGCGACGAGCTGGGCTTGCTGGAGGCTCTTAACGATGACCTGTTTTCCGATGAAGTCTATGTCTTTACGCCCAAAGGCACCGTTAAAGCATTTCCGCGGGGGGCTACACCCATTGATTTTGCCTACAGCGTGCATACCGATGTGGGCAATCACTGCAGCGGGGCTAGGGTTAACGGTAAACTTGTGCCCCTAAAGACCGAATTGCACAGCGGTGATATTGTGGAGGTTATCACCTCGACTAGCCAACAGCCCAGCAAGGACTGGTTGAAGTTTGTCAAGACCTCCCGGGCCGCCAGTAAGATACGGCAATGGATCAAGACTGAACAGCATGAAAAGAGCCTGCTTCTCGGGCGGGATCTTCTTGAAAAGAGATTACGTAAATACGGCATGAGCTTGAAGCGGGCCCTGCAGTCGGCGGAGATGGCGACTGCCATGGAGGAGCTTGGTTACCACGCCAGCGACGACCTGTTGGCCGCGATCGGTTACGGCAAACTTTCCCTGGGACAGGTGGTGGGGCGGGTGGTGCCAGAAGATCTACTGAAGCCCGAAGCGCCAAAGAAAAAGGGGCGTATTGGCCAGGTGCTGGAACGAATACACAAAAAGCCTTCCAGCGCGATCAAAATTCAAGGCCTCGCCGATATCATGGTGCGCTACGCCAAGTGTTGTAATCCTCTGCCGGGCGATTCGGTTGTCGGTTTTATTACCCGTGGCCGTGGTATTACCGTGCATTCAGCTGATTGTCCCGGGGTGTTACAGGGCGATCCCGAGCGCCGCATCGAGGTGGAGTGGGATCTAAAGAAGAAGTCCTCCCATTTGGTCAAGGTGAGGGTTTTCTGCCTCGATCAGAAAGGGATTCTAGCTAACATCAGTGGCGAGGTAAGTAACTGCGAAGCCAATATTATTTCGGCTAACGTGCATACTACTGATGATAGCAAGGCCCAGATTGTCTTTACCATCGATCTGCAGGACCGGGCCCATCTCGATCGTATAACCAAGGCCTTGCGACAGGTCAAAGGGGTCGATAGGGTCGAGCGGATGCGAGGCTGAAGGGCATTGTATCGATGGTGGCTAAAATCTTGGGCATTGAGAGATAGTGTAGTGGAGGGAGAGCTATGACAAGCAAACAGGTTATTGCCGCAGCGGACGCGCCAGCTGCGATCGGGCCCTATTCCCAGGCTGTCAAGGTCGGAGACTGGTTGTTCTTTTCTGGCCAGCTGGCTCTGGATTGCGCCAGCGGTGAGCTGGTGCCGGGGGGGATTGCTGCTCAGACCGAGCAAGTCTTGCATAATATCGGTGCGGTGTTAAATGCAGCCGGACTGGGCTTTGATGCGGTTGTTAAAACAACCATCTACCTTGTCGACATGGAGGACTTTGGCGTCGTCAATGAAATTTACGGTCGCTTTTTTGACACCGATACACCACCGGCACGGGCCACGGTTCAGGTGGCGGCTTTGCCCAAAAAGGCTCTGTTGGAGATTGAAGGTGTGGCCCTGGGTTGCTGACAGTTCGCAAGAGATTTAGTAATAAAAAAGGGGGGAACCGATGTTCCCCCCTTTTTTATTGATACACAAGCTGTATGGTCCGTTTTAGACCGGTTAGGCCTTGGTAACGGCTCCGGAACGCAGACAGCGGGTACAGATCTTCACAGACTGTACCTTGCCCTTGTGCAGCGCTCTTATTTTCTGGAGGTTAGGATACCATACCTTCCGGGTCTTGTTCTGCGCATGGCTGACATTATTGCCAGTNNCCACATATCTCACAAACTCTTGCCATTTTGAAAACCTCCTGGAATTTTAGAGCTGTTATTTCTAGCACGCTTTTCGGGCCTTTGCAACTTCTTTTTCCGTTTCAATTTGTTTGCCGAACTTCAATAAAGCAACGACCAAAAGTACCAGACATGCTAGCCGAGCCGCTTTTGCATGGACCCGGCTGCGGCCTGTCCGAGTATCGCATCGGCGTTAACGCCAAGCGATGGCAGCAGATGGGCTGCGTGACAAAGCAGGATGTTGGAAGCTGCCGGTCTGGGCAGGCCCCCGCGAGGCCAGAATCTGTTGTGCATGACCCTTTCGCTCGTAGGGTAATCTGTTTCTGTCAGCGCAAAACTGGTAAAGGGCAGTAGGGATGATAGCTGTTGAAGAACCGTTTCTGTCTCAAGAATGGTGTGATCTGCCGGTCGAACAGCTTCAAGCATGGCTTGCCCCGGTGACAGACTATCTTGATCCCAGGTCAGGCTCAAGGTTTGTTTGCCGGCCAGGATGACCTGCCGGTCCAACATTGGCGGCCGTTGCAGGGGGAGTCCTGAAAGAATCCAGCGTCGAGGCTTGCATGGAGGCTTGGCTTGGGTCGATGCCAGAGCGGTATCAAGTTCGATATGCTCCGGTAAGGGACCCACCAAGAACTGGCGCGCGTTTAGTACTTTCCCATTGAGTAAGCTGACGCCATCGGGACGCTTGCCGGTCTGTTTGATTGCGGCTAACTCATCCAGGGGGATACTCTGACCGCCGGTAGCAGCATAGCGCTCCGTTAATAGTTGAGACAGTTCGGCAATCAAAAGGTTTCGAGGGCGAGTGGTAATGTGCCATTTTAAAGCGGCCTCGGCAACGGAAAGTTTTTCTGGTGTCACCAGACAAAGTCCGGATAGCAAATGGCTTAGCGCATTCTGAGGTTTTGGAGCGCCGAGGGTTGTTAGTATCCGCAGAATAGGCTGTTGCAGTCTGCGGGCAGGCAGATTATTGCTTAACTGACGCCGATAAAGAGCCAGAAGGCGTAAAACAAGCAGGGAAGAGCCGGGGGCGGGGCTAGTAAGAAGCAGACTTAGCTTGCGGCCCCAGGCGTCGAGTCGGTCTAACAGCGCCAACATTGAGTCATGGTGGTCGGGGAACTCACGCCGGAGTTCGTCTACCAAAGACAGAGGCCCCCCCAGTTGCAAACGAATGTCGTCTGTTACCAGCTGCACGGAATCGGTTGATTCTCTTAGAAGATCCTCTCCCTTAAGGCTTTTCAATAACTTATGCAGGGCCGGACAACAAGCTAACGTCTGTTGTTCGGTTTGAAAAGTAGAGGGGAACGAGAGTACACGATAGCCTTGCCCGGCCAGCAACGTGGCGGCAATCTGTTCGGACAGTCCTGCGCCAATGACAATCAGGTCGTAATGTTCCTTAGCCATAGTGATGGTTCCTGACCGCAAACTGAATAGGTAAGCAGGAGAAAAGGGGCGATGGCCGGTTAAATATCTTCTTCTCCGTACACCTGTAGTCCGTTACGCCTCAACAACGCGGTGGCGACTCCTTGGCCGCTGACGGACTGTTGCAGCCGATAGATGCGTCCTACGCCGCAGGAGGGACTGCCTTCTTTAAGAAGGGCGGATCGGCAGCCTGTAAGACGAGCAATCTCCAGGGTTATCTCGGCACCCTGGATAAAAGAGTGATTCATTTCTGTGCCATCGGAACGAACGAGTCGACCCTGTCCGGCCAAAACGCCTTCACCGTCTCCCGTTTCAAACCAGCATCGTAGCCGGGGGGTCGGAAGGCCGGCTAACTGTTCCGGACAGACCGGGATGGGTTGTAGCCCCTTTATCTTAAGATGCTTGCGAACAGGATCGTTGTCTTTATGTTTGCCATCGTAGCGGGTAGGTAACCCGAGCAAGCAGGCGCTAACCAGAATCGGTTTGAGCATCAAATTCTCCGAAGGGCACAGATGATCTAGCAATCGGTTTGGACTCAGCTGAGAGGAGGGCTCAGGAGGGCTTCGTCGGGCTTAGCCACTGGTGGGTCGATATGGACCCGGCGTTCGACAAGGCGCAGGCGGCCTTCGGCAAAGAGACGAATTGCTTCAGGATAAATTCGGTGTTCCTGGCGAAGGATGCGCGCTGAAAGGGTTTCTACGGTGTCATCTCGCAATACCGGTACCGCCGCTTGAATGATAATCGGTCCGGTATCGACTCCGGCATCCACAAAGTGAACGGTACAGCCAGTTATCCGCGTGCCGTATTGAAGGGCCTGTTGTTGAGCGTTCAAGCCTGCAAAAGCGGGCAACAGGGCAGGGTGGATGTTCATGATGCGGTTGGGAAAAGCGTCGAGAAACTCATCGGAAATAAGTCGCATGAAACCGGCCAGTACCACCAGTTCTACATTGGCTTCGGTGAGTGCGGCAACCATGGACCGGTCGAAATCGAGCCGGTCCTTATAGTGCCTTTGGTCGATGCACAGAGTCGGAATGCCTGCTAGCTTTCCGCGCTGCAATGCGCCGGCGGTCGGCTTGTTGCTGAGAATAAGGACAATTTCAGCGTTGAGGGTTCCGTCTTGAATGCGATCGATGATCGCCTGCAGATTGGTGCCCCCGCCGGAGGCAAGAATACCGAGGCGTAGCTTGTTGCTCACAGTGATTCCTCGAACGTTCCAGAGCAGGCCATGGCCTACTCGAGGTTAATTCAGTACGACGCTCGCGTCGGTATCGCTTTTAGCGATGCGGCCGATAACGTAGGCTTGTTCCTTGAGGCCGGTAAGTCGCATCATGATATCGTCGACTTGCTTCTCCGGAACAACCAAAACCATGCCGATGCCGTAATTCAGGGTGCGATACATTTCCAGTTCGTCAATGTTGCCACCGCGACGTAGGACTTCGAAGATGGCCGGTTTGGGCCAGCTGTCCTTTTCAATGATTGCTAGGCAGTTCTTAGGCAGCACCCGGGGGACGTTTTCAACAATACCACCACCGGTGATGTGAGCCATGCCCTTGATCTCAAAGTCGCGCAACAGGTTGAGAATGGTTTTAACGTAGATCCGGGTCGGTGTCAGCAACTCCTCGCCAAGGGGCTTGTCCAATTCGTCAAGTTGGGAGTCGACGGTCAGTCCCATCTTCTCAAACAAGATCTTGCGTACCAGGGAGTAACCGTTGGAGTGCAAGCCAGTCGAAGCAAGTCCGATCAGGCGGTCGCCGACGGTAATAGTGGAGCCATCGATGATCTTGCTGTTGTCGACGATGCCAACGGTGAAGCCGGCCAGGTCGTACTCTCCGTCGGCGTAGAAACCGGGCATCTCTGCCGTTTCACCGCCAAT
>MAXT01000159.1 GCA_001751225.1 Desulfuromonadales bacterium C00003107
GTTTTAATTTAGGAAAACCCTGCTACCCTTCATACTTCTGCGGCCCCCCTTTCTCCGGCGGCATCTTTATGAGACGATCTGTCGGAACCGGGGATGGAACGTCTCCAACAAGCCGGATGCAGGCGACGGCTGATAGCCGCACCTGATCCGCGACGTAGGTAATCGAAAAGGAGGGGAAATTGAAAAATTTAAAAGAAATTATTAGTACCCATAAGAAGACAGTATTATTTCTCTTAATTATTGTTTTGTTCGCGCTGCTTTATGCCGTCGTCCTTCAAAAACGAGAAGTATCATTTGGACCAATCAAAATTGGACCCGGAAACGGCACTTCCCAAGACGTTGAGAGCATAGATCAACCGAGCAATACCGTGGAGGGATTGGGGTCAAACCTGAAAGAATGAATTTTCCCCAAATGACATAATCCACCCATGAAAATCCTGCCGCCCCTCATACTCAGGCTGCCCCCCCCACCCTCGCCGGCGGCCATCTCCACCCCGAGCTGTGGTATCAAGAACAGTGCTACGAAGTCGTCCTCCCCGACTTGGGGACTGCGCGGTCAGACCTGAAACCATGAAAAAAGCCCCTCGGGATGAGGGGCTCAATTAATATATTGGCATAAAAAAGGGTCTCGAACTCAGGCCTTATGCAGCCGCCCTTCTTGGCAAGGCTTAAAGCATGAGCAAGTGCCTTGCCCCCTGGCGCGCCTTACTGTTGTTTACGCCGCCGGCCAAGCCATGCAAGACCAACGATTCCACTACCAAGAAGAAGCATGGTAGAAGGCTCTGGCGTGGGAATAGCGTCATTCATTAAGCCAATATGGCTGAACTTCGAGATATTTGAACTAGAGGTAATATCAAAATCATCAAGCAAATTCACCACGGCCCATTCCATATCGGCCTGGTTACTAAACAGAAAATTCCGATAATCCGGAGTACCGATTTTGCCGGTTTTTATCATGAAATGTGTCGGAAGGGCTGGCGTACTCATGGCCCAAGTCCCAACTTCATCGGTTTGTTGCCAGAAGGAAGCTTGCTCGCTGCCAAAATTTATCGTCTCATAAACAACAACGAAATTAGCGCCAAGAACAGAATTGATCCAGGCTATTTCGGTCGCCGGATTGGAGTTAGCAAGCTGTGTGGAAGAAACCAATGAATCCCTTCCTCCCACATCAGTTGACCCAGAGCTTATAGTAAGGGCCGATGCAGAACCCCCGGCAGCCAACAGGCAACACATTACCAACAATCCTAAAATTGAACGTCTCATAACAGATCCTCTCTTTTTCATTTCAATTAAGATGTTCTTTCCTCATTAAATGAGCAATTTTTGTGCCACAAAATTTTTTGTAATAATTTCAGCATTATAGACACACACAAATTCAGCAGCGAGCAGAGTGTAAAGTTAACCGACAATGAAATTTGTGCTAATAGAAACATACTACTGCATCAAACCAAAGTGACTCTCATTCTGCCGTTGGAACACCTTGCGACAGCGCGAATCGAATCTTGATACTCGTAGCCTACACAGTGTGGCGCAAATAAACTAATCTCACGTCTTGTGCCACTTTTGTGGAACCTATATACTCACCGTCACTAAATATCTGCGACCAGCACAATAGCCTTTGAGTCGTTCGAAATCGGGCAACTTCGTCCCCATACAAAGCATTTCTGTCCCATGACCTTGCAACAACATTCCTTTACCGTTGACCGCTTCGACCCCCTGGCTCTCTTTCTCCATTTAGCGCCTGAGGGTCCGGGTTTTCTGGAAAGTCCAGAGCTTACCTCCCGCACCGGCCGCCATTCCATCGTAGCCCTGCGCCACAGCGAATCCTACCGTCTTGATGACGATGGCCTGTGCGTACTAAAGAACGGGGTCGAAACAACGATGCCCGGTGATCCACTCAAGACTTTGGCTCGCATCCTTGAGCAGCGCCATCTGCCAAACCAAACGAATGTCCCTTTCTGCGGCGGTTTCTTCGGCTATTTCGGCTACGATCTGGCCGGCTGGCTAGAAGAGCTACCGCGCCTGGCTCGGCGCGACCGGCCCCTGCCCGCCTTGTGGCTCGACTGGGTCGATCTGTGCGCGGTCTACGATCATCAATGCGGCACTGTCACCCTGAGTTCCCTAGACCCGGGTGACGACCTGCAGGCCCTCGAAGAACAGGTCCGCACCGCCCTGAACCTGCCCTGTCCGCCACCAGAAAAGATTCCTTGCGAAACACCGAAAGCGATCCTGCAGCAGTCGGAGTTTGAGGGAATGGTGCGACAGGCCAAAGAATATATCGCTGCCGGTGACATCTATCAGGCCAACCTGTCGGTGCGCTTTGACGGTCGCTGCTCCCTGTCCAGCGCCGAACTTTATGCCCGACTACGGCGCATCAATCCCAGCCCCTTTGGCTGCCTGTTGAGCACCCCCCACCTGGATATTGTCTCCTGCTCGCCGGAGCGGCTGGTGTCCCTGCGGGGTACCACCGCCGAGCTGCGCCCCATCGCCGGCACCCGGCCACGGGGGTATTCGCCCCCCGACGATGTACGCCTCGGTGAAGAGCTGCTCGGCCACCCCAAGGAGAGAGCCGAGCACATCATGCTTCTCGACTTGGAACGCAACGACCTGGGCAAGGTCTGTCGCCCCGGGAGCATCGTAGTCGATGAGTTGATGGTTCTAGAACGCTACTCCCACGTCTGCCACATCGTCTCCAACCTACGGGGTGAACTGGTTGCTGAAGCCGGCCCCTTCGACCTGATTCGCGCTACCTTTCCCGGCGGCACCATCACCGGCGTGCCGAAAAAGCGCTGCATGGAGATTATCGAGGAACTGGAACCCGTCGGCCGCGGCACCTACACCGGCAGCGCCGGCTACATCAGCGCCTGCGGCACCATGGACCTGAACATATTGATCCGCACCTTTCAGAAGTTCGGCGAGCAACTGACCTATCAGACCGGCGCCGGCATCGTTGCCGATTCGGTACCGGAGTTCGAATGGCACGAATGCCTGAGCAAGGGTGCGGCCCTGCGCCAGGCCCTGGAGGAACCATGCTGATTTTCAACCTTAATGGCCAATTCGTCGACGCCAAGCAGGCAAAACTGGCCTGCAACGACAGTGCGGTACTTTTCGGCGACAGCCTGTTCGAAACCCTCAAGGCACAGGACGGGCA
>MAXT01000160.1:0-583 GCA_001751225.1 Desulfuromonadales bacterium C00003107
TTTAGTTCTTAGATTTTATCACACAACACCCAATGTCCCTTCTCTACTTCTACCATCTCCGGCTCTCTTTTACTGCAAATCTCCATAGCAAAAGGGCATCTTGGATAAAAAACACAGCCAGAAGCGTTTACAGTTCTCATATCGCCCTGTAATAACGCATCTTCTTCTATTACAACTGGCGAAACCAGTGCATTTGTGTATGGATGTTTTCCATAACCAAGTACATCCTTTGTATTACCCATTTCCACNNNNATTTTACCGCGATACATCACTGCTATCTGATCACTTATGTGCCGTACAACTTCGAGGTCATGCGAGATGAACAAAAGTGTCTGTTTTAATTCCCTTTTCAATTCTTGCATCATATTCAGTATCTGTGCTTGAACCGAGACATCTAAAGAGGAGGTCGGCTCATCAGCAACGATAAAGTCGGGATTTAACGCAAGAACCCTTGCGAGCACTACCCTCTGGTTTTGTCCGCCACTTAATTGGTAAGGATAGCGATTTAGATGTTCGGGATTGAGTCCAACCGTTTCAACCAATTCCGAAACTCGCTCTTTTAGTTCGCTTTTACCCATTTTTC
>MAXT01000160.1:598-2094 GCA_001751225.1 Desulfuromonadales bacterium C00003107
TCATTCTCGGATTTAGCGATGCGTCGGGGTCCTGAAAAATCATTTGCATGCGCGGTCTGAGCTTTCGCAGTTCTGCCTTTTTCAATTGTAGCAAATCAATACCGTCGAAAATGATCTTACCAGAAGTCGGCTCGAGCAATCGTAACACCAATCTGCCAATGGTTGTCTTTCCGCAGCCACTCTCGCCAACAAGCCCTAAAGTTTCTCCTTGTTCTATCTGAAAGGATATACCATCCACCGCCTTTGTACTATGTTTCTTCCATATTCCAGAAGAGAAATGCTTTCTCAGGTCTTTAACTTCAATCATACTGTAAACACCTCACAAAGTGACCTGTTTCTATTTCTACTAGTTCTGGGTGGTTAATTTTACATCTCTCTTCTGCATGGTCACATCTTGGGTGGAACCTGCACCCGGTTGGAAGGCCAATTAAAGAAGGACTCATGCCTCTTATCGCCTTTAAGCCACGGTTAGGTAGTGAATTAAGGAATCCCTGTGTGTATGGGTGTATCGGATTTTTGAATATCTCTTCGGTTTTTGCATATTCTACGAGTTCGCCTGCATACATCACTGCGATATTATCGCAAATCTCTGCCGCGGCATCTAAATCATGCGTTATGAACAGCATTGCTCTTTGCTTTGTCACCTCTTTCATAAGTCGCACTATCTGCATCTTTATTGTAACGTCCAGACCTGTTGTCGGCTCGTCTGCGATAATCAGAGAAGGGTCGCATGCAAGTGCCATTGCGATCATTACCCGTTCTTTCATTCCGCCACTGAACTCATGCGGATACTCATTTACCCTCTTCTCAGGCGAAAGTATCTTAACCGCTTCGAGCATTTCTACTACTTTCTCTTTTGCCGCTCGTTTATCCAATCCTTGGTGTAAACGAATCGCCTCCGCTATCTGGTCACCTACTTTCAAAACGGGATTCAACGATGTAGNNATCTTTCTCATCTCTTCTTCGCTCAGCTTTAGTAGATCGTGGCCCTTATACACAATTTCTCCTTTTATCCTCGTGTCTGGCTGGAGAAGACGCATGATTGTCATGCCCAAGATCGTCTTTCCCGAGCCTGTCTCGCCTATTAGCCCAAATCGTTCATTCTCTTTTATTTCGAGGGTTACAGCGTTCACGGCTTTTACAATACCGTCCCTGGAGGGGAACCATGTTTTCAGGTGAGTTATGCTTAATAGACTCATACTCGTGTTACACCTCTCAACCTCGGATTCACTATTTCCTCCAGCGCATATCCAATGAACGTAAGCGAAAGAATCGTGAATACAATGCACAAACCGGCAGGCAGCATCCACCATTTCCAGATATTAGATATGAATATAGTGGGATACACAAAAGCATAATGCAGAATCATGCCCCAGCTCTTTGCTATCGGGTCCCCCAAGCCCAGGAAGCTCAAGCCTGCTTCTGCTAATATTACATGGGTTGCTTCTATAATCAACCGCACAACGACCAGTGGTAATACACCTGGCAGGATGTAC
>MAXT01000160.1:2141-2298 GCA_001751225.1 Desulfuromonadales bacterium C00003107
CGGTGCCTTAGCGACAGCACTTCAGAGCGTATAACTCGTGTGGTTATGGGCCAACCGAGAATGATGAATATAACTATGAGGTTCCAGATGCTGGGTCGCATGAATGCTGCGATTACTATTATCAAAGGAAGTCGCGGAATCGCAAGGAACACATCTA
>MAXT01000160.1:2482-3609 GCA_001751225.1 Desulfuromonadales bacterium C00003107
GCAAAGACCGCCATTACTATGAAGAAAAGTAATATTGCAAGTCCGACCAATCCGAGCCTCTTCTTTTTATACTCAGTCCAGTAACCTTTTACATCTGTTATATCTGTCATTTTCAGTTATGCTGCAACCGCGGGTCCAACCGCACATAGATCATGTCCGCAACGAAATTTGCGGCTATAATAACAAGCGTGATAACCAGGAATGCACCCTGCAATAAAGGATAATCACGATATGTAACCGCATCAAAGAGCAGTCTTCCAACGCCCGGATATGCAAATACAGTCTCCACAAAGATCATTCCACTAATCATGAAGCCCACTCTCAGGGCAATCATCGTGGTAATTGGGAGCAGTGCATTCTTCATCGCGTGCTTACGCAGTATATACCACTCAGATAAGCCTTTCGCCCTCGCAGTCACTATATAATCCTCGCCTATCACATTTAACATCGAATTCCGCATCAGAAGATACACGTCACCGATATAGCAAATAACAAGCGTTGTCACTGGTAAAACCAGGTGGTACAAAATATCACTTGCTTCGTCAAGAGGCGATGAATATCGCATGAACGGCGTTTGTGCACCAAAGATGGGAAATAACTGGAGGTTCACACCAAATAAAATTATTAAGAGCATACCGAGGAAGAAAGGTGGAAATGAGCCAATAGAAAGAAGAGATACGAGCAGTCCTACATCCCGTTTTTTGCCTCTATTCCAGGCGGATATAGCACCCAGCAGGATACCCAGGGACATATAAAGCGCAGTTGCAGTACCGAGCAGCAACAGAGTCCATTTCAATCGCCCAATCAATATCTCGGATACCGGCGCATTGAAATATATAGACCAGCCGAGGTCGCCGTGCAAAATATTGTGCATATAGTCCGTGAATTGCTGTAGAAGCGGCTTATCAAGTCCGTAATATGCAAGTAGTCTTGCCCTTGCCTCTTCGTCCAGCACGATGGGCATATCCATACTCGGATCGCCGGTAAGAAATGATAACGGATCGCCGGGCATTAACCGCGGTAAAAAGAAGTTGAATGAGAGTACAATAAGGATTATGGCAATGTAACCCGTTATTTTCGTTATTTGGTGCATACAAAAGGGATAAAAAAAGAAAGAGGAGGGTTAC
>MAXT01000160.1:3714-4227 GCA_001751225.1 Desulfuromonadales bacterium C00003107
CGTTGATGTTGCGGTTGGCGTTGTTGCAGTTGTAGGAGCTGCCTCTCCAAGGAACACGAGTTTGTTCATCTCTATGGGTATGCCAATTCCCACTCCGCCTCGTGTAAAGAACCAGGTATCGAGCTTATCCGGGCGATAGACGCAGCACATCTTGGGATGATACAGCGTGTAAACCGGTAGATTCTCTGCCACAAGTTCTTGCAATTGATAAACGAGCTCTTTTCTCGCTGTAGCATTCATTGTTTCCCTTTGTTCTTTGAATACTGCCGTGTACGTTTCGTTCTGACATGAGGTCCCGGGCCAATCCGGGAATTGCATTATGTTTGGATTTGCTATCCCACCATGACCGCTAATAACCATGTGAAAATTGCCTTCTTTTAGTATTGTATCCGATGTGCTCATGTCCATCACTTTTACGCTTATCTTTATCCCAACCTCAGCCAGTTGCGATTTTATCAGTTCCGCCTCTCTTACGAATTTTTCAATTGTTAGCAGTTCGAACTCCAGGTCTTC
>MAXT01000160.1:4336-4764 GCA_001751225.1 Desulfuromonadales bacterium C00003107
GGATGAATTATTCCTGTGTTTGCTGGTATTCCATAGCCATGCACGACCTGCTCCACTATCTCTGTTCTGTTTATGCCATAAGCAACTGCCTTTCTGAACGCCGTGAGATTGGTGGGGTATTTTTCACAGTTGAAGATGACCTGTAACACCCAGTAGCTTGGACCCCAGCGCTGGCTGAAATCAGGATTGTTCTCAAACGCAGCGACCGCTTTTGCTCTTCGACCCCAGAAAGCGGTCTCATCTATGTCGCCCGTGGTTAATGCCGCTGCCGGATCGTTGACTGAAATAGAGAGTAGCCGGTCAATAACGGGTTTACCCTTGAAATAATCGTCATTTGCTGCCCACTCGTAATAGCCCTGCGCTCTATTGTATTCTACCAGTTTAAAAGGACCGGTACCTATAACCGCCTCAGCACCTGTGAATTTACC
>MAXT01000160.1:4898-5105 GCA_001751225.1 Desulfuromonadales bacterium C00003107
TCTACATGATCTATATAGCTCATTGCCTGAAACCATTTGAAAGCCGTCTGCTGTTCCTTTATGTAATCAAAAGTAAACTGTACATCCTCTGCGGTAAACGGTTCACCATCGTGCCATTTCACACCTTCATGAAGTTGAAATGTCCACGCCTTGCCGTCATCCGACATCTCCCAACTGTCTGCAAGCCAGGGAATTACAGCTCCGTCC
>MAXT01000160.1:5137-5735 GCA_001751225.1 Desulfuromonadales bacterium C00003107
GGTCCTCTCGGATAGAATCCGAAAGGCGAAGGATGGCCCCAGTCACCGCCGGGGACGTCACCTGCGAATTTTACCACTTTCTCTTCAGCCGCCGCAGCAACTGTTATACCATTGCATGTACTGCACGCAAGTATCGCCAGTACCAATACCGATACAACTATTTCTACTTTCATTTTTTTACGCCTCCTAAAAGATTGGCAAGTTCTTCAATCTCTGCCAACTGTAAATCAAGCTCTTCGCCTGCTAAACAAGCCTTGAACACCTCATTATTCGCCGGGATAATTCCTGCAATTTTATTTTTATCCACGGATGCGAGCATAACCTGCTTACTTTCTTCGTCCACTTTATTGAGAACGAAATAAACGGGCTTTTTAACACTGCCAGCTAAATCCTCTATCTTTTTTGAGAGCATTAGCGATTCAAAAGTAGGGTCCAGAACAACCAGAATAATATCGCAGCCTCTTTCCACACCCCTGCCAAAATGCTCTACTCCAGCGTCCGTATCAATGATTACAACCTCTTTATCTGCTAATTCTATGTTTTCAAGCAGCCCTGATGAGAGAGCACCCATCGGGCAGGCACAACCCTCGCCGAATTC
>MAXT01000161.1 GCA_001751225.1 Desulfuromonadales bacterium C00003107
GGTCGCGTCCCGCCAGACGCCTTCCTTTTTCTCCAGGCGGCAACAAAAAGGAAGCAAAAAGTGCCTTGCCACTGCGTGGAGCATACTGTTACGGATGTGTGGAGAAGGCTAAAAACTCTTGAGCCATCTCGCAGCGGCAGCAATTTCATTGCACGGCTCCTCTTCCGAAAGGTGGCTGCTAAAACGATTGGTTCGATTCACTTCTCAGCAGTGATCGGCGGTGCTGTTGGGTTTGAAACCAACAACGCATCTGCAACGTCGCTGCGTTATCCTTTGCCGCTTCCGGTGAAGTTGAAGAGTTAACTGAAATCCAGCAACCTGCCGTCAATTCACCCGCACCAATCCCCGCTAGCTATCAGCCGCAGCCCAACGGCTGGCCGGTTATACAGATAACACCAGGCGACCACCTTCGTTTTGTCTTCCCGCTCAACGGTAACCCGGCAGCGCTGGTACTCCCGCGGTTCCGGGTAATCCTCCCCCGCCTCTTCATAGACATCCAGCGTGGCCAGCAGAGAATCTGCTTCCAGCAGCCGATAGAGCTCGCCGACCACCTGTCCGTCGTCTCTATCTGAGCATATCGCGCCGGGATAACCCTTAACCTCATAGAGCTGGCCCCTCATGTGCCCTCGGCCGACCAGCTTTGCCCCCTTTTCCAGCAGGCGATGGGACGGGTGACCGGCACCCTGGCGGAGGGTGCCGTAAACAAAAAGCAGGTCCGTCTCGCCGATCATCCGTTCTTGTTAAGATGCTGCTGCAGAAAAGTGGCAAACAGGCTGTCAAAGAGTTGCAGGCCAGTTTCCAGCAGGTACATGCGCTCGAAAAACAGGGCTTCTTTTTCCCGTTCTTCATCGACCATGTCATCCTTCTCCAGCTTCACAGATGGGCAGCGGAAAGAGCCGAACTGAAACATCTCGCCCTTGAGGGTTAGTTTCCACTGCAATTCTTCTTTTTCGAGATGCAGAGTCGCTTCGCAGATACTCTTGCGGTTCTCCAGGGCGGCCAGGACCTCATCAAATTTGTTTTGCGGACCGGCTACGGTGACCTTCTGCTTGCCTTCCTCGTCTTCCCCCTCCAGCACCAACCGATCATTGATGTAGGCGACGAAGCCTTCGTTGGCCTGGGCGGGGCCGTCGCAGCTGATCTTGTAGTTGGAGTCGGAGTTCATGGTCCTATCGACCAGCCAGCAGAGGAATTCCCAGCCGAGCCAGCGGTTGTCCTGAATCAGGTCGAGTACCGTGTCGTTGGTCGCTTGGTTGGCTTTGCTCAAGGCCGGATGCAACGCCTCGTTGACCGCCTGCTGGGCGCGGGCGTAGGGGTGCAGGGCCACCAGCCGCAGACCGTCGAAAGTGGTCTTGAACAGGGCCTCGAACTCTTCGACCACCTGGCCGTTGAGGGTCGCCAGGGTCAGCAAATTGCGGCGGGTGTCCCAGACGGCGTCAAAGGTGGTGGGGGTCGGCAGGGTCTTGGCCAGCAGGGAGCCGCGGACCGCATCACGCAGCTCTTCGCGCTTTGGTTTCGGTACCCGTTTCAGGCCGGGGTTGGCCGCCAGAAACTCCGCTTCGGCCCTCTCTAAATGGGCCTTGAGCAGTCCGGCCGGAACGCGGCGCCGGTCCCGACGCAGGGTAAAGGTCAGATAAGGGTCTCGCGAAAAGCGACCGGCCTCATTGAAGTCGGCGGCTTCGAAGTCGTCGACTTCGACCCAGCCGACAGAAAGCTCTTCGGTGGAATGTTCGATATCCTGAAAGGCGTTTTTTGCCAGACACTCTCCAGCCCAGACGGCGAGTTCCCCTTCGGGAAGGGTTCCGGCTACCTGAAACTGGCAACAGCTGATGGTATTGGCGAGGATGCCCATGGCATGACTCCTGTTATGAAAAGGTCCCCGGCGGTGGTTGCTGCCGGTCATTGATAATCGACGATGGTGCGTAAGGGTTTTTACCGTTCTTTGGCCGCAGGGGCAAGGACTTTTTGATGGCGTTGCAAAAAGTCCGACCTACTGCGTTACGGCGTTTTTTCAGGACCTTGACATGCTAGATGTATGCCTTCATCCCTGAAAAACCACCAAGCCTTGTAGGACGAAATTTTTGCTTGGCCATCCTGTAAGTTTTTGCGAGTGCATCACTTTTTGCCGTGGTCATTTTTTGACAAGGGGAATCGATTGGCCTTATACTCGCTGAGTAATTATTCTACTCACCAAGGAATCCCATGGACCCCTTCATTTCTGCTCAGCTGGTTCTGCTTACCAACCGAATCAACGCTTACGGCAAGGAGAATCTCGACGATATTTTGCATGCTCTGGCCGAGGCGGTACATCTCATTACCGGCCGCAGCAGCTGCCGGGTTTACCTCGAAGACCTGACCAGCGGTAGCTTGATTTGTGCTCTGGCCACCGGTCGTCAGGCCGAGGCGATTCGCCAGCAGAGTTTTGCCATCAATACCGTCGACTGTGTGGTTTCCCAGGTCTATCACAGCCACGAAGAACAGCAAATTGCCGATCTGAAGACAGCGGGCATCGAACTGGAGCGGGAGCTGGCCGAACGTTTCTCTATCCGCGCTAGCTACTACCTGCCCCTGCATCATCATAGCCGGGCGGTGGGGGTGCTGTGCATCGACAGCCGCCGCAAAAACCAGCTCCTTGAGCCGGAGCAGAGCCTGCCGCTGAGCAGTTTTATCGATGGCATCATGCCGGCCATCGACCAGGCGCGACTCTATCATCAACAGATGGTCCTGGCCCGCTGGGTCGACGAGGCGAAGAAAAAGGAGGCGGCTTTCTGCATGATGCAGTCAGCGGTGCGGCTTATCGATAAGCTGGCTTTGGCGGCGGTATTGGTGCCCTGTCCGGTGGGTAGCGAAAACGGCGAGGAGATGCTGCAGATTCTAGCTTCCTTCGCCGGGCAACGGGAAGACAAGCAGGCTTACGAAACCCAGAAGCTCATCGATCTTAGCCCCGGCAAGTCGTTGCTCAGCCGCTATATCAATAGCAACGGGGTAATTGTTGATGAGACCCTGTTGGAACCTCTGTATCTGCCGACCCTGTCCGAGGAGTTTCTGCAAAAGCGCTACCTGACTGAGGAGCTCGGCTTGCGCTCCCTCTATGTGGTACCCCGTTACGACCCTCGCACCCGGCGGGTCATTTGCCTGGTCAACTATTACAGCCGGGGCAGCGAGCATTTTACCGAATTTGAAAAGGGTCTGCTGGAGGCCCATGCGGAGATGGCCCAGCGGGTTATTCAGGAAATCGGTGACGAGCACATGGAAATTCAGGTGCTGGCCGAGATCAACGATCTGTTGCAGGAGAAGTTCGAAGGTGTCTCACTCTTTCTCAATAGCGTGCTGTCCAAGGCCACCGAGCTGATTGGCGCCGATGCGGGCAGTATCGCCCTGGTTCGCAAGACTGAAGATGAGCGCTGGCTGGTGGTGGAAGAAGCGGACGGAACCCTGGTCGGGGCCAAGAGCAAGCAACGGCTGAAAAAACACATACCGCTGCTGCGCATCGGCGGCAACGAGCTACCACCGGAATATCGCAGCATGACCGGCTTTGTAGCCGCCAGCGGTCGGCCCTACCTGGTGGCCGACAGCGTCGAAGAGAAACGGGCCGGCGGCTATTATTGCGAGATCACCGACATCATTCGCAGCGAGCTAGGCGTACCGGTGATCTGCGAGGATGAGGTGATCGCGGTCATCTGCCTCGATAGCCTGCGCCCCTATTATTTTACTGACGAACACAAGCGTATTTTGCAGATCATCGGTCGTATGATCGCTCGCCACCTGGCGGATATGCTGTATATCGAGCAGCTGACCAGCGAGGTTCACCGGCTCGGTAGCGACGCCGGCTACAAGGACCCCAAGGTCTCCTCGTACAAACTCGGCAACCTGATCGGCAACTCGGCCAAGGCCGATGAACTGGTCGACTTCATTCAGCGGGTTACGCCGCCGCTGTTCAATCGCATCACCATGTGGCTCAACAGCGATGTGCGCGAGGCGACCCTGGGGTTGCCCTCTCTGCTTATCACCGGGGCCACCGGCAGCGGTAAAGAATTTTTATTCAACAATGTCTATTCGCGGCTCAACGAATTTTATCGGGAGAAGATCAGCGACAAGGGCGAGCTGCCGGTGAAAAAGACCAACATCGCCGCCTACAGTGGCGAGTTGACTTACTCGGAGTTATTCGGCCATAAGCGCGGCGCCTTTACCGGTGCCCACGCCGATCGCAAGGGCATTCTCGAAGAAGCTCACGGCGGTCTGGTGTTTCTCGACGAGATCGGCGACGCCGACCCCAAGACCCAGGTACAGTTGCTGCGATTCCTCGATAACGGCGGCTTCGTGCGTCTCGGCGAGAACCTGACCCGTTACGCGCGGGTGTTGCTGGTGGCGGCCACCAACAAAGACCTTGGGCAGTTGATCCGCGAAGGGCGTTTTCGTGAAGATCTCTAC
>MAXT01000162.1 GCA_001751225.1 Desulfuromonadales bacterium C00003107
TCGACGCTGCGCAATACCGTAGAATCGTACTGGCAACTTTCCGCCAGGTGAATCAGGGCTTTGACATCCTTGGGAAAGCAGGAACCGCCATAGCCACAGCCAGGGTAGATAAACGAATAACCGATGCGACTATCGGAGCCAATACCACGCCGCACATTTTCCACATCGACATCGAGACGATCGCAGAGGTTGGCTATTTCATTAATGAAAGAGATCTTGGTCGCCAGCATAGCATTGGCAGCATATTTGGTCATTTCCGCATCACGCACCCCCATATAAACGGTGCGGTCACGGTTCATGTTAAACGGAGTGTAAAGTTGACCCATAATTTCTCGGGCTCGGTCGCTGTCGGCACCTATAATAATACGATCGGGCCGCATAAAATCATCGATAGCCGCCCCCTCCTTGAGGAATTCGGGATTGCTGACCACATCGAAATCGATCTGCACATCCCTCTTTTGCAGTTCGGCCTCGATCACCGCTCGCACCCGATCAGCGGTTCCTACAGGCACCGTCGATTTATCGACCACAACGGCATAACTATTCAAATGCTGACCGATCTCTTTGGCTACCGACAGCACTTGGCTGAGGTCCGCCGAGCCATCATCATTGGCCGGGGTGCCGACACCGATTAAGTAGAGGCTGGAATCGGCCATGGCCTCTGCGAGGGAGGTGGTAAACTGCAACCGGCCTTCCCGGCTATTGCTACCGACCAACACTTCCAGGCCCGGCTCATAAATGGGTATCTTGCCCTCTTTCAGCGCGGCGACTTTGTTCGGGTCTGCATCAACACAGGTAACCTGATTGCCCATCTCAGCAAAACAGGTACCGGTAACCAGGCCCACATAGCCGGTTCCAATAACGGTCAAATTCATCGATCATCCATCCTGAAGAAGAGAAGTTAATTGCTCAGAAAACTGCCAGGGCGCAACTCAGCCCTTTTAAGAATATCAGTACCCTGCGGGTAGTTGCTCAACGCCTGCAGCGCAGGCAACAGACCTGCTGCGAGAGACTCGGCGCCATGTCCGTCGCTGCCGAAACAATTATAGCAACCCTTTTCGAGATTAGCCACTACCCGTTGCTGCACCTGCCCGCCATAACAGCCGGAAAAACTAAGAAGGTTACCCTGCAACAGACAACCCATATCCTGCAACTGATCCTGCAGCAATAAACCGGAAACGCAATCGTCGGTCGCCGCGGCAGCACCTCTACGGGCCAGCCATCGCCCGACCAAGCCCTTAAAAGACCGACGCTGCGGGAACAAGGTATCCATGTGCAGAAGATCACTGCGCTCAGGGTGAGCCAAGAGAGGGATCAGTCCGCGCTGGATGATCAGCCGGACATTCTCCAGAACCAGTTCAACCGAAGCCTGCCAGGGGACCTCGACCAGCAACAATCGACTGTCTCCGAGGGTCTGTGGTTGTTCAAGCAACACCGGGAAATATTCGTCCAGAGAATACTCCATTCCGGGGCTCAGTAACAGGGGAATTCCCTCACGACGCAGCGCTCTTTGCAGCGCGGCAGTGGCCCGCTGAACCTGCGACGGCCGGTTATCAAACCGGCCGAGCATACAGTGTGGCGTGCAATGCACCCTACGAAAACCGACGGCCACAAGCAGCCGTGCCATCTCCAAGGATTCGGTCAGGGTCTCGGGGCCATCGTCTATCGCGGGCAGAATGTGGCAATGCCAGTCAATCATTGGGCTAAAATACCGGTTAATGCTGTGCCCATCTTTGCTAGCGCCAGCACCCGTTTTGTATCAAAAGCAGAACGCAATAGCAACCCAAATAACAGTTCACTAATATGAAGCGGTGGGGTCTCAGCGATCGACCTTGACCCAGACGGTACGTTCCTGACGAAGATTACTAGTACGCCAGGTTAGAATGGCGCGGGAGACCTCGTCCCCTTCCCGCAGATGATGCCCGAGATCGACCCATTGGCCGAGTGGCACCCGAACCGTACTGATCAGCTCCTGTAATTGTACTGCCGAGGGCATGCCCATCATGCGGGAACTGCTGCGCTGAAAACCCTCCAGATGGGGTCGTATCTCCAGCGTGGCATATCCTCGCTCGAGAATCGGTCGTACCCAGAAACCGGTATTGACGGCCTGAAATTCGATGGTCTGGCCATAACCGGCATAGCGACGGGCCAGCAGCAGCATCTCCCGCACATAGGGCACCTTCTCCCCCATCAGAATAAAGCCCTCGCTGCCATCCCGTAGCCGAAGAGTCTGCGTCGTTTGCTCGGCAGTATTGCCGAGCAGACGCGCCCCTGGTGCAGCAACGGTAGGCTCCGAGACGCCGGCGCCAGCCATACCGGGCGCCGGTGGATTGCTCAGAATCGCCCGAGTACCAGATTGACCTTGACGTTTTTCCTGACGCACGCTGATGCGCAGCATGGTCGGTGGCAGATCGATCTGCTGCAACACCTCCTCAATAGTGGCAATATCTTCCACCGAGGCATTAATGATCAGACGATTATCCCAAACACTAACCTTGCCCTGCCCTTCGAGCACATCACGCACCATCGGCACAATCTCTTCTGCAACAACGTGTTTCAGAGCCAGCACCTTGATTTCAGCCTGGCAAGGCCAGGCCATCGCCAGTGAAAGTAGAACCAGGCTGCAACAAAGCCAATAGAATCTGCCGACCATATTTGTCTCCCCTATCGATTGGTCCCTGAAAAAGCCCCAGGACAGGCCAGTATACCCATTTCATATCGTCCCATAAACCTGTTTTATTAATTATATCTGCCTCAAGGGGCAAAAGACTATCGCGAATATACTTGAAAACCGTTCAAACCGACCCCGCAAAGGAAGACACCACGCGCACCCAAACAATGCTGCCCCACCGGATAAATTCCTGCTGCCCAGGGGGAGTCGCTGATAGTTTTTGCTATACTCCTACCTTGAGGCAACAACTCGCAGGAACAAAAGCCCGACCTTGCCACCACAAACAAGGAGGCCCTATGGACCGTCGCAGCTTTTTGCAGAATGCAGCATGCTGGTCCCTGTCCTGGACCTTGACCCTCAACTGGCCTCTCTCGCCCCTTGCAAGCCACTCCGTCGCCCAGGCCGCACCTAGGAATCTTTTCCTGGCCTCTGTCGGCATGGGCAAAGGCCAGGATTACCCACGGCTGGTACGACAGGTAGTGGCCCTGGTCGGTGGCATGGGCAGCTTTGTCAAACCGGGCGCCCGAGTGGTGATCAAACCCAACATCGGCTTTGACCGGCCGCCGGAAATGGCGGCCACCACTCACCCGCTGGTAGTTCGGACCTTAGCAGAGATGGCGCTGGAGGCCGGCGCCAGCCAGGTGCGTATCTTTGACCGACCCTGCAATGAGGCTCGTCGCTGCTATTACAACAGCGGCATCCTGCCGGCGATAAAGGCCCTGGACAACAGCAAAGTGCGCTGTGACTATATCGATCGGCGGAAATTCGTCACCACAAATATTCCTAGAGGCCGGGTATTGAAAAGCTGGGATATTTATCGCGATGCCCTGGAAGCCGATTGTTACATCAATGTACCCGTTGCCAAGCAACACGGTAGCGCCGGGTTATCCCTCGGCTTAAAAAACAGCATGGGAGTAATAGGCGGAAATCGCGGTCACTGGCACCGACAACTGGATCAAAACCTGGCCGACTTGGCCACCATCCTGCGCCCCACCTTGACCGTAATCGATGCCACCCGCATGCTGTTGCGCAATGGCCCTCAAGGTGGCAAGCTGCGGGATGTAAAAATCAACGACACCATCCTCGCTTCATCCGACCCGGTAGCGGCCGATGCCTGCGCCAGCCTGCTTTTCGACCGTGCCCCTGAGGAAATCGGCAGTACCGTAATGGCAGCGAACATGGGCCTGGGCACCATGCAATTGAACCGTATCAACAGAATCGAAGTCCGATGAAAAACCATCCCCAGCCGAACCTGTGGCGGCGTTTGAGTCAACTGCTGTTTCTCATCGTTTTTCTGATTCTGTTTCTGCATACCGACTACCAGGGCCAGGACCAACTCTCCGGGGTCGTCAACCTGCTGTTTCGTATCGACCCGCTGGTAGCCCTGGCCGCTTCCCTCGCCACCGGCAGCTTGATCCTGCTGGTTTTGCCAGCGTTCTTTTTGCTGCTCAGCTGCCTGCTGCTGGGGCGTTGGTTTTGTGGCTGGGCCTGTCCCATGGGCACCCTCCTCGATGCTGCCCGGCCCCTGACCAGTGGCAAAGCGGTTAGCCTGCCGGCTACGCTGCCCAGAATGCGCTACGTCCTATTACTGCTGATCCTGGTCGGCGCTCTATTCGGTTTGCCCCTGGTCGGCTTCTTTGATCCCTTTGCCATCCTGGTGCGCGGCCTGACCATGGCCATCTATCCTGCCTTCGCCATGGCCATTGAAAGTCTTTTCAGTTTTACCTATCAGCACGGCCCCGCATGGTTAAACCTGCTGACCGAGCCTGTATATCAACTTTTAAGAGGCACGGTACTGCCCTTTGAGCAAAAACTCTTTACCCTGGCCTTGCCGGCCCTGCTGATGCTGCTGGCCGTCTTTGCTCTGGAGTTTCTGCAACGGCGCTTTTTCTGCCGCTATCTCTGCCCTCTCGGCGCTTTGCTCGGTCTGGCGGCACGGTTGGCCCCCTGGCGCATCACTAACCGCCAGACTTCTTGTCATACCTGCGGGCAGTGCGGCAGCCTGTGCCGGACGGGCGCCATAGATACGCAGAGTCAGGTCAACAGGGAACGCTGCGTTCTCTGCCTGGACTGCCTGTCCCGCTGTCCCAACCAGCATTTCACCTTTGGCCGCAGCGCAAAAAAACCGCTGCCTCTAGCCGAAGGGCTCAGCCGACGTGCTTTTGTGGGCACCAGCCTGGCAGGCATCAGCCTGCCCTTCCTATTAGCTGTGCGCCCTTTCAAGCGCCAACCCGAACCCGGTTTGATTCGACCACCGGGAGCTCTGGAGGAGGAGTCGTTTCTTGGCCGCTGTGTCCGCTGCGGCGAATGTATGCAGGTCTGCATCGGCAACGCCCTGCACCCGGCCCTAATCGAAGCTGGGGTCGAAGGACTATTTACACCAAGGTTGATCCCCCGTATCGGCTATTGCGAATACCAATGCACCTTATGCGGCCAAGTCTGCCCCACCGGAGCCATACAACGCTTACCTGCTGCCGCAAAACAAGCCACCGTCATCGGCAGGGCCTTCATCGACCGCGACCGCTGCCTGCCCTTTGCCAAAGGGGTACCCTGCATCGTCTGTGAAGAACTCTGCCCTACTCCGCAAAAAGCAATCAGCTTTCGTCTTGTATCCGTTAAAAACGACCAGGGCCAAACGGTCCAAGTCAAACAACCCTATGTGATCGATGACCTATGCATCGGTTGCGGCATCTGCGAAAACAAGTGCCCCTTGCCCGGCCACAGCGCCATTCGGGTTACCTCCGCCGGCGAGTCGCGAAAGCAAAAGGACCCATCCAGCGATGGCTACAGCTTATCTTAATCGAGCCTGCTGCAGGTAAAGAGAGCTATCTGACGAACCATGTACTTTTGTAAGGCG
>MAXT01000163.1 GCA_001751225.1 Desulfuromonadales bacterium C00003107
CCGTAACAGCATGCTCCACGCAGTGGCAAGGCACTTTTTGCTTCCTTTTTGTTGCCGCCTGGATAAAAAGGAAGGCGTCTGGCGGGACGCGACCCGCCGGTATTGACTCTCCGCTGAAATAAGCAAACTTAAACTCGCCTTTTCCGCTCAGCCATCGGAGTCCCACGGTTTATAGTCCTAGGGGCATCACCTGCACCCAGCCACTTAAATAACTCCATGCAGCGGCCCACCGGGCGCAGCAAGAGCATCCACCCTCTTTTCAATAGCAGGATCATCTTCCAGGGCCGGCGCATGGTGATCCTTGCGACGAGCATCGATTACCAGCGCACCACTGCAACCCCAATGTTTAGAGACCGTTTCCGCGCCAATACCGTAACTATCGACAGCCGGATCAGAGCGAGTAAAAGTGGCCCAGAGAAAGTTATTTAGGTTCTGAGCGGCCCAAGTACTGTCGTCTGTCAATATGATCAGTGGAAACCGATTAATGCTCTGTCCGGGATTGATCGAAGCACAGAACGACTGTGCTGTGGCATCGGCATCGCCCCGAGTGGCGCGGTGGGCCGGACCTTCAATAACCAGTACACCGGGTAGGGCCACGCGCGGTTTACTGAAGCCGGCTGGCAGGCAGAGATCCGTGGGCAGTTCACTTGGTAATTGCCGTCGCACCGGACCTGTCGCCGCGATCACCAGCTTGGAGCCTTGTTGAAATCCGCTGCCAGTATAGTCGAGGGTGTCGATGGTGGTGCGGGTGTGAAAGTGCAGGTCCCGTTGCCAGTCGACCCGCTCCAGCAGATGGCGGAAGAAGGCCGGGATATCATGGATGTCGAGTTGCGGGTTATCCTGGCGGGCGACGATAAACAGGTATTTGGCCAGGGAGAGCTGGCCGGTGCCGAGCAGGGCGCTGGCCTGGGTCAACAGTTCCTGCGGGGCCTGTTGCTCGGCAAAGGGGGCATAACGTTCGCTACCGATGGCCAGCAGCAGCGGGTGGACCCCGGCGGCATCGACCGCATGTACCGCCTGCACGCCGGGCACCAATTCGGGGATCAACGGCCCGGTCAGTTCGTGAATAAAGGCACCAAAGGTGCTGTCCTCTTGGGGCGGACGACCCACGCTGGTAAAGGGCCAGATGGCGTCGCGCCGATGACTGACCCGATCCACTGCCAGTACCGGAAAGTCGTGCTGCAGGCTGTAGTAGCCGAGGTGGTCGCCAAAGGGGCCTTCCGGTAGGGTTTTGTTTGGAATCACCGTGCCGCTGATGCAGAAATCGACCTCAGCGGGAATCGGTAATTGGCCAGGCTGGCAGATTAAGGGGACGCGTCTCCCACCGAGTAAACCAGCGAAGCAGAGTTCTGGCATGCCTTCCGGCAGGGGCATGACCGCCGCCATGGTCAGGGCTGGTGGGCCACCAACGAAAATATTGACTCGAAAAGGTTCGCCACGCTCCAGGGCCTCGCTATGGTGGCAGCCGATGCCGCGATGGAGTTGGTAGTGCAGGCCGACCTCCTCGTTCAGGCGGTAGCGGTTGCCTGCCAGTTGGACCCGATACATGCCCAGATTGGAATGACGCCAGCCGGGGCGGCTGACACTTTCCGAATAGACCTGGGGCAGGGTGATGAAGGGCCCGCCGTCCTTGGGCCATGATTTGAGTTGCGGCAGATGCTCAATGCTGGTCTGGCAGTCGAGGGCCGGGCCTGTGCCTACCTTGCGAGGCAGTAGTTGCAGGGCGCCACGCAGGGTGCTCGGCCAGGATGCCGGGGATTTCATCAGGCGCGTGGGGTCGGTTTTGAGGGACAAAAGATGTTGAACCGTTTGCAGCGTATCGCGGAATAGAAAGCGGGTTCGCTCCAGGGTGCCGAACAGGTTCCCAAGCATCGGGAAAGAGCAGTCTTTGACCTGAGTAAAGAGCAAAGCCGGTCCGCCGGATTGATAGACTCGGCGCTGCACAGCGGCAATTTCCAGGTCAGCGTCGAGCTCGGTGTCGATGCGCAGTAGTTGGCCGCTTCGTTCCAGATCATGTACGCATTCGCTGAGATTTCGATAGCCCATGGGTTGGATTCCTTGCATGTGGCTCTAAAGCAATTTTACCGCCGAGAACGCAGAGGGCGCTGAGAAAACAAAAGGGCAAATCGAACGCAGATAAAGGCGGGTACGCGCAGGTTAAATCAAAATCGAAATTCGGTCATCCTGCAGGTTGCATCGCCTTAAGAAGTTATCTGGGTTCGGAAAAAAAGGTTTTGATTTGCGAGTTTGATACAGAAAAGGGGGCCTAAGCCCCCTTTTCCTCAATCTTCAATTGCTCGATGAAACCGATTAGATGCTGTCGAGGATCTCCTGCTTCTTGGCCCGGAATTCCTGGTCATTGATCAGGCCCTTAGCTTTAAGTTGCTGCAGAATCTGCAGGCGCTGCTCAATCTTGTCGAGGCCGGCGGGTGCGGCAGGCGTCGGTGCAACAGCAGGCGCCGTTGCGCTGGCTGCAGGAGCTTGTTTCATCTGCTCGATGGTCTGTTTCATCTCCTGCAGTTCGCTACGCATCCGCTGCTGCTCCAGTTCGAGTTGGGCGCTCTCCTCCCGTACTTCGCTGGCTTCACGGAATGCTTCTTTGGCCGTTTCTTTGGCTTCTTTCTTCTCAGCCATGGCGGATTTCCAGAGCTGTGGGTCGGTATTCAGTACCAGCCAGTCGTGGCGCTCGCGACCGTCGATGGTTTTCGTCTTCAGGCCAGCCTCAGGCATAATCTGCCAGGTCGTGATTTTTCTTCTGGGATTTGGCGGCGTGTATTTGCGACTGCCAGGAACGAGTGGGTACAGGCGGCGTTCGGTGGCCTCGATGTATTCCTCATGCAGATCGCCGATGATAAGATTGAACTGACCGTTTTCCACAAAGGCTCTATAGGTCGAAACGGAACGGTCCTTAGAAAAAGAGATGAAGTCTCGGTGGATGCCGGTGATGGCAAAGGTAACGTCTTCGCGGGGACCAGCCTGGGTCAAACCGCTACTAATCGCCTCGCCGAGAAGCTCTAATTCCTTAAAGGTGAAGACCGGTACCGGTTTTTCCTGTTTCTCAAACTGGACATCCAGCGATCCGAGCATGTTGCGAATTTGTTCCGCGGAGAGGCTGGCTGGATGATCGTTGGCCGGGGGCGGGGTAGTGGCCCGGTCCTGAGACTCGATGCGCACAAACTGGTCGCGGTGTTTCCAGATGACAGAGCTGATTTCGGCGTTTTTGCCCCCCAGCAGGTTGGCTCCGCAGCCAGAAAGTATCAGAGCCAGAACAGCAGCGAGAATCATGCGCCCGTACAGCGCCTTACACTTGCCGAAAACAGTCTTGCGCCCCATTGCGATCTCCTTCGATTGAATTGAAATGAATAGCTATCTGACAACTACACGATAATAAGGTCGAACCTGTTGCAGGTCAAACAGTTTTTGGTTTTTCCTGGGCTAGGATTGACAATAAAAAAGCGGGCCGGTTTCCCGGCCCGCTTTAATAAACACCTGTCAGTCAGCCTTAATGTCCGTGGGCTGACTCATAAGCGCTCATACCTTCCTCTACGGTAAATTCTACACCGCAGGTCGTGCATTTGATCAGGGTCTTGTCGCTGGGCATCTTCTTGGCTGGCGTGCAACCAAATGCCGCCAGAGCAAGAACCAATGTTGTCAGTGCAACCACTTTACGCATGATGTTCATCCTTTTGTTCGAGACTTTCGGTTCAAACTGTCGGAATTACAGTAGCATGGTTTCATGATAACACCTGATTTCCAGCTTGCAAGTCCCCTTCTGTGTCAAATGACAGCAGTGTTTCTTACCAGAGGAAGAAGGTGCCAAGGCTGATTTGCTCGGCTTGCCAGTCTTCGCCGTTGTGCCACTCGTGGTCGAGGAGGCTGATTTCACCGACGAGCTTGAGGTTGGGGGTGATGTCCTGGGTGACCATGAAGGTCAGCATGGCCATGGTCTCGATCCAGGCTGGATCACCTGCTAGGCGCTCTGCCTTGTCAGCGCTTGTTTCGTCCATTTCGTTGGCGCCGTAACTTAAGCCGAACCGGGTCTTGCCTTCGTTGGCCATGGTGTAGGTGATCTGGGCAATGTAGCCATAGGTTTCGCGCTCTTCGCCAGCAGCGTCAATGGCGTCGCCGGTGAACATCAAGTCAGTGCCGAGGGCTTCGCCTGTGAAGGCGGAACCGGACAGTTCGAAACCACCCATGCCGACTACTACGCCGGCGCTGATGCCCCATGCGGTAGCGTCGTCGGAGCTGTCTTGATCTTCAAGTGCCTGCCACATGCCGTTGGAGTAGGCCTTGAGGGTGTTGCCGTCGCCGAAAGTGCCAGCGTAGGACAGTTCGCCTTCCATGCGGGGCGTTTTGTTCTCGTCAAAGTCGCCAATGGTAGCAGGGTCGTAGGCGCCAATGGCAATCTTGAAGCCGGCCATATCAGGAGAGGTGTAGCGGACCTGGGCGTTGAAGTTAGGGTAGAGGTAACCGTAGCCGATGCGGCCAAGGGTGACGCCGGCGCCGCTGAGGCCGGTAGCGGTGCCGAGGTGGCCGGCACCCATCAGGGTCTGCTCGGTGAGCAGGTTCTGGCCGAGGAACAGGCTCAGGCCTTTACCGATCATCAATTGGCCGAAGTTGCCATCGATGGTGAAGAAGACTTCACGCATGTCGATCTGGCTGTCAAGCTTATTCTTGTCTTTCCCGTGGGCGGACGAGGGATAGAAGCCGAAGCGGGCGCCCATGTCGAGGCCATTCATGGTCGGGGCCTTGATGTTGAAGGCCAGAATGTTCGGCAAAAAGCCGTTTTTGATGCGGATACCGTCTTCTTCAGTAACGAAGTCAGTGTTGACGAGGTCAGGCGCGCTATCGGAAGTCTGATAGGTGGCGAACAGGTTAACCATACCGTCGGTGCTGAAGGACCAGCCGTCAGCGCCGCCGATTACGATGGCCGCTGAAGCGGTGGATGCGAAGAACATCATGGCCGCTAAAAGGGCCAGTACGGAAATCTTAGTAAATCTCATCTTGTGTAGCCTCCTGATTACATAGATATACACGGTTTGTCGAATTTGCAGGCGCTGGGATGGGTCGCCTGCAGAACTTCTTTCGAAGTCCGGTCCAAAAACCTCCATCTTTTACCTTTTTTGCCGACTCTTGGGTGGGAAGCTGTTTGCTGGCTTACCAGAAAAAGGGCTCAAAGAGCATCTTTTTCCCGGGTACGGTATTTCAGCAGTGGTCAGCCATACCAAGAGTCGCGAGTTCCCGGTTGGGGTGTAACACGGGAACCGGTTGATCGTTTAACAGGACTTGCCTTGCTGCCAGTTGCACCTCCTTTCTGGAAAAGCTTTGGTTTGCATTTTAGAAATAAACAGCCGTTTTAACAAGGGCAATTTCGGTGCCATGTGTCAAGAACATGAACTTTGGTGATATCTAGTTGAAACTCTAGTGGTTTTTCCTTAAAAAAAAGAGGGAAACTTCCTTTCAAGAAAGTGTCTCTTGGTGCAAAGAGGTACGCACGATGACATATTGTTCCAAAATAGAACATCGGTCAGGGTTGCGCGAATGTTTCTCAAGGGCGGTAAAGTGCCAATCGCATCATCCCGGTAGTTGTTGGAAGGGACTAGAATTATTGACTGTGTCCCCTGCCCTTGGTTGTAGAGCCTGGTCCGGATCGGTTTTCCCCACGGTTTTCTTGGCTGCGCTTGCCTAACGCCAAAAGCCTTTAAAGGGACTGTGAGGTGACAGCTGTCATGCAAAGAGCAAAATATCAAATATCGTTTTATGAGAACACTGGCTATTTTCCGGCCGATTCGATGTCTGGTCAAATTGTAGGTGAGTATATCAGAGATGTTTGGAATGCAAAGGGCCGGGGAGAAGTTTTAGGAGGTCAGCTCGTTTTTTGGGACAGATCTTGAGCCGGGCAGAAAAAAGTCAGCCGATCAGCAGTTTGATGGCGAAAGCCAGCACGTTGAGAAAGCCGGCCAACAGGCCGGACTACCAGGCAAAGGT
>MAXT01000164.1:0-1285 GCA_001751225.1 Desulfuromonadales bacterium C00003107
TAAGCGAGACGGTGAAGGCAATAAGGCCGAAAATCCCCATAAAAATAGAGGAGACAGGAATAGCGATAAAAATACCCGCTGCGTATACAGGGGGCGTATATGAGATAAAGAAGAAGTACAAGGTAACGAAAGAGGAGTGGCAGGGAGATGGGTCATACATAGCACTGTTGAAAGTTCCTGCGGGGATGAGAGATGATGTCTTCTCGTTTTTGAACCTGATAACAAAAGGCGATGTGGAGACTAAGATAGTGAAGTGAAACTATTATGTATAAAGTAGTAATTCCAGGTGATTTTGTTTCTGATGACGTAAATCGTGCGGGAGAAGGAACGTACGTTGAAGATGGTAAAGTCTACGCGGTGACTTACGGTGTAGTAGATGATAAGAATGAGATAAGAGTGGTGGCGTTTAGCGGGAAGTATATACCGGTAATGGGCGATGTGGTGATAGGTAAGATAATTGAGATTTCGTTCCCTTATTGGATCGTGGATATTGCCTCACCATACGAAGCGCGATTGCACATGTCAGAGGTCGCAATGCGTGCGGAAAAGAGAGTAGAGTTTGGTAACATGAGTGCCTATCTGGATTTTGATGATTTGGTCGCGGTGAAAGTGATAAACGTGGATGCGATGATGAGAATAGATTTGGCATTGCAGGAAGATTTGGATATAGGAAGCGAAGGGCGATTGATAGAGATATCCTATACAAAGGTGCCGCGTATCATAGGAAGGAAAGGTTCAATGATAAGGATGTTAAAAGAGAAATGCAAGTGTTTCATCTTTGTCGCAAAGAATGGTCGTATCTGGATGAAAGGAAAGGCAGAAGATATGAAGCTTGCATCTGAGGTGATATTGATGATTACAACCGAAGCTCACACCTCAGGTTTAACGGATAGAGTGGCGGAATTTTTGGATTCGGCCCGACAGAAGGTAAAAAAGAGATAGGATAATGAGTAAAATGAAAAAAGGAGAAGAAATAGAGTTTATAAAGGATGGTAAGAGGGTGGATGGTAGAACTTTTGATGAACTCAGGAATATAAAGATAGAGGTAGGGGTGTTAGAAAGGGCAGATGGGTCTTGTTATTTAGAGTTAGGCGATAACAAGGTGATAGCTGCCGTATATGGGCCGAGAGAGATGCACCCAAGGCACGCTCAGGATGCAAAGATGGCAGTGATAAAATTCAGGTACAATATGGCACCTTTTTCTGTGGATGACCGAAAGAGACCGGGACCTGATAGAAGAAGCGTGGAGATATCGAAGGTGAGTAGAGAGGCTTTTGAGCCAGTC
>MAXT01000164.1:1311-2393 GCA_001751225.1 Desulfuromonadales bacterium C00003107
ACGCGAACGGCGGGGATAAATGCAGCTTCTGTTGCCCTTGCCGATGCGGGGATACCGATGAAGGATTTGGTTTCTTCCATTGCCGTGGGCAAAGTAGGCGGAGAAGTAGTTTTGGACTTGAACGCGGTGGAAGACAATTATGGTGAAGCAGATATGCCGATTGCAATGATCGCGAGGAAAAATACGATAACGGCACTGCAAATGGATGGGCGTTTAACAAAAGATGAGTTTGGACGCGGGTTGAAGCTTGCGATGAATGCTTGCCATCAGATATACGAGTTGCAGCGAACGGCGTTAATAGAACGCTACAATAAGAGAGAGAGTGTAAAGTTTGAGGAGAGAGAGGCATAGGATAGAGGAGGAAGAGAGATGGGACTTGAAATAATGGATGATGTAAGGAAAGATTCTGTGCGCAATAGGATAAGCGAGGGATATAGGGAAGGAGATAGGGATTTTCGCGAATACCGAGAAATAAGCATAGAGAGAGATGTAGCAATGAAGGCGGAAGGTTCTGCACGTGTAAAAATAGGGAATACCGATGTTTTAGTGGGCGTAAAGCTCGATTTAGGCGAGCCTTTTTCTGATTCCCCCGCAGTAGGAGTGATAATAACGAATGCGGAACTTGTGCCCTTAGCGTCGCCCGAATTTGAGTCGGGGCCACCAAATGAGAAAAGTATACAACTGGCAAGAGTAGTGGACCGAGGGATTCGTGGTTCTGAAACTGTAGACTTAGAGAAATTGTGCATAGTAGAGGGGGAGAAGGTATGGATAATGTTTATAGATATACACGTACTGGACAACGGAGGGAATTTGGTGGATGCCGCAGCATTAGGCGCCATTACTGCGCTCCAGAACGCCCGTGTTCCTAATGAGAGATATGACCTGACGGGTGATGATACGCTCTCAGTGCGGGATACCCCCTTGGCGGTAACGATGGTAGAAATAGAGGGGAATATTCTGGTGGACCCGGACTGTAATGAAGAAAATGCAGCTACAAGCAGGTTGACGGTGATTTCAAATGCAGACGGTAGTTTGTCGGGGTTGCAGAAGAGCGGTAGTGACAGCATGACGGAAGAAACGAT
>MAXT01000164.1:2436-2723 GCA_001751225.1 Desulfuromonadales bacterium C00003107
ACTCCGTCTTAACACTTTCCTAACGCGAATTTTTCGAAAGTTTAATTAATCAGAAGATATTACTTATTGTTAACAGAGAGGCAGTAGTGGATGTTAGAGCCGGATAACTTTGTGGTGCGGGAATATTTCAAGAAGAGGATTGGGGACGAAGGGCTGAAGATAATGATGCATGTCCCTGAGGGCGAGATAACAGATGAAGAGATTGCAAGGTTAAGCGATACGAAACTCACGGCGGTAAGAAAAATACTTTACCGGCTATATGAGAATCGGATAGCGGAGTACCGGAC
>MAXT01000164.1:2893-3391 GCA_001751225.1 Desulfuromonadales bacterium C00003107
ATTTAATAAGTGAGTTAGAGGAGCAGATAGCGAAGATAGAGAAGTGGAAGAAGAAGATAAAGAAAGAATAAAAAGAGAGTGCATAAAATTACTGAGAGAGGTTGGATGCAATAAAGCGGTGGTCAGACATTGTGTAGCGGTTGCGGAACTTGCGCTGGAAATAGCTGTTAACCGCAATCGCGTTGAGGATTCTAATAGAGTGGATGAGAAACTGGTTTATACCGGCGCGTTGCTACATGATATGGGCAGGGCTCGCACACATGCTGTAAACCACGGATTTGTGGGTGGTGAAATGGCGCGAGAGTTGAATCTGCCTGATAATGTAGTGCGAATAATTCAAAGGCATGTAGGTGCAGGAATAACGGCGGAGGAAGCGAAAATATTGGGGCTGCCCGCACGTGATTTCATACCCGAGACGATGGAGGAGAAGATAGTCACAGATGCCGATAACATGATTAATGGCGCGAGAAGAACGGGTATAGAAGAAGCAATAGCGGA
>MAXT01000164.1:3477-4408 GCA_001751225.1 Desulfuromonadales bacterium C00003107
GCTCAATGCAGTTTCCCTTAGCTTATCTTTCAACTCTAATTTGGTTATCATCACATTAGATGGGTGTACGGGTCGTGGTACTTCAGATAAGTCTGACCGCGCAACGACAACGCCTTCTACTGTTATCTTCTCCCTCTTCAAGTCTATAGTTCTCACTTTACCTGCCTTACCTCTGTTATCGCCCCTCATTACCGTTACCGTATCACCTTTTCGCAACGGAAAACTTCTCTTCTCGTATTTAGCCCGCAGTTCGTCAGAAAGTGACGCACTCATTAACTTGTGCCGTGTGTGCAACGGTGCATTATACCTCGCTTTCCTTTGTTTTCGCGGTTGTTTTGATTTTTCCATTCTCATTCATCACCTCAAACCAATTCGGCTTTTTCTTTCTTTAACGATTTCGAATATTAATCTTTTCAATTATAAAATAAAATGGAGATGAAGTTATGAACTTGTTATGCTCAAATACGATGTCATTGTGATAGGAGCAGGACCTTCAGGCTGCATGGCAGCGAAATATGCAGCGAANNGTAGAGAAGGGCGCAAAGATAGGTGAACCAGTCCAATGTGCAGGGCTTATAAGTAAAAGAGCGTTAGAAGAGAGCGAGCTAAAAGACGTAAAGCCATTAATAAACAACGAGCTGAAAGGGGCGATTGTTCGTTCGCATTCGTATGAATTGAGGATAGAAGTACCATCGCCAGATAAGAGCGCTTTTGCAATAAAACGAGACGTCTTTGATAGGGCATTGGCGGAAGATGCGCTGAAGGAAGGCGTGGACGTAGTACTGAATAGCAAAGTAAAAAAGATAAAGAGGGAAGAAGGGGAGACAAAGCTAACTTTATCGGTTGGTACTGCCGCGGGAAAAGAAGAATTGAAAGCAACCGTTGTCATTGGCGCTGACGGTGTGAGAAGTAAAGTGGCGAATATGGCGGG
>MAXT01000164.1:4485-4645 GCA_001751225.1 Desulfuromonadales bacterium C00003107
TAGCGCCGGGTTTCTTTGCATGGGCTATCCCCCTTGAGGCGGGAAAAAATGCTCGAATCGGACTTTGCATAGATAAGAGGTGTTCACCGCATCCAAGTCCCCTGCGTTTTCTAAAAAGGTTTTTAACTGAACACCCGGACATTGCAAAGCGGTACAAGGG
>MAXT01000165.1:0-200 GCA_001751225.1 Desulfuromonadales bacterium C00003107
CATCACCTTATAGAGCCGCTGGTGACCCATCATCACGGTGTTGAAGACCGTCTCTTCATCAAATGCGAAATGGTCCTGGCGTAGCATGCCAATCCGCTCGCCGGAACCGACCGCGACATTGCCCTTGTCCGAGTCGATTTCACCGGAAAGAATCTTTAGAAAAGTTGATTTTCCAGACCCGTTGGCCCCGATAAGGCCGT
>MAXT01000165.1:336-1068 GCA_001751225.1 Desulfuromonadales bacterium C00003107
CCCTGCGGTTCACGGAACAGCAATATGTAACATCTTAGGGCTGTCGCTGGCAACCAGTTTCTGTTTGTATTCCGCGCATGAAGGGCATCTGTGGTCCGATTTAACTGTTCTCCTTGGCCATTTGCAAGTACCCTAAGTAACCGCTTGTTTCAAAATAATTGTTCACACTTTCCCATGCAGGGCAGCACAATGGACCGATCCTCCCGCAATCGCCTTAACCATCGTCACCTTCATCTATTTGGAGAAGAGACCCTGTTCCATCGCATCGCCCGGGCGGTTTGCCGGGCTGGGTGTCTGCCCCGCAAGGAACTGTTTGAGGCCTGGGAAATGGCCCGCCGGGTGCGACGTCGCTTTCGTGGTGGAAGAGTCGTTGATCTGGCTGGCGGGCATGGATTGCTGGGTCAGATTCTGCTATTGCTCGACAAGGGTTCGCCGCAGGCTCTTGTGGTTGATCGGCGGATCCCCAACAGCGCGGCGACCCTGGCGGCAGCGCTGCAGGAAGACTGGCCGCGGTTGAAGGGGCAGGTTGAATTTAGGGAAGAAAGTATCGAGGACATGGCTTTCACTTCGGAGGATCTGCTGGTTTCGGCCCATGCCTGCGGCTCTCTGACCGATCTGGTGCTTGAGTCGGCTTTGGCGGTGAGCGCCAGAGTGGCCGTGTTGCCCTGTTGCCATGATCTAGAGAGGTCGGACAACGGTGGCTTGCAGGGCTGGATGGACGGTCCGTTGGCC
>MAXT01000165.1:1215-2416 GCA_001751225.1 Desulfuromonadales bacterium C00003107
ATCCTGCATGAGGATAAGGATATCATCGTGGTGGAAAAGCCGGCTGGATTGCTGACCATCGGTACCGAGCGTGACAAGTCGCGAACGGCCCACTATCTGCTGAACGACTATGTTCGCAAGGGCAACCCGAAATCGCGCAACAGGGTCTATGTGGTCCATCGACTGGACCAAGACACCTCGGGGATATTGCTGTTTGCCAAAAGTGAACAGGCCAAGCAATTTTTGCAGGAGCATTGGCCCCAAACAGATAAACACTATCTGGCCATAGTCCATGGCAGACTTGCCGCCAAAGAGGGGACGATCTCCACCTGCCTGGCCGAGAATACCGCGCAACGGGTCTATTCGACCAGGGATCCGGCCAAAGGTAAACTTTCCCATACGGCTTACAAGGTGCTGAAAGAGTCCAAAGGACTCAGTCTGTTGGAAATCCAACTTTTGACCGGTCGCAAGCACCAGATCCGAGTGCATTTTGCCGAACAGAGTCATCCCATCGTTGGGGATAGAAAATATGGTACCGGCGATGGACTGTCCAAGCGACTTGCCCTCCATGCCAAATCTATATCCTTTATTCACCCTTTCAATAAACGGCCAATGGTTTTTGACACCGGCATGCCGGAGGACTTTGCCCGGTTGATAGGCAAACTCTAACTTTTACTGAAAGAGTTTGAGTAACGCTAACCTGGGGTGATTCTGGAGTGTTCTGTGACGTAGAGCCAGTTCCCTTCGTAAATATTAGTGGTCATTTGCAAATATTTGACAGATGTTTTTTGTTGATGCAAACTTAATATAATCTCAGGGTGGAGACTGGTGGCAATGGCTTCCCTAGCCCTCCGGTCCTGCGCTTCCTCCAACACGGTGATATTTCACCAGGAAGAAGATTCACACATTGTCAAATTTGCTCGTCATCGGTCTGCTAAATAATGCTGCCCTTTTGCTGGCGCTTGGCGTGGTATTTGGGACCCTGCTCCCACGTTCGGATAGTTGGTCGTGGAGGCTTACCCGTGGCTTCATCCTTGGGGTTATAGCCATAGGGGTGATGGCTAATCCCTGGGAACTAGCACCCGGGGTTTTCTTCGACACCCGAACTATTCTGCTGAGCGTTGGCGGGATGTTTCTCGGCTTTATTCCCACCACCATCGCAATTCTGATAGCCGGCCTGTATCGCTTCTATCTCGGCGGCGCAGGCACCTTTACCGGTATT
>MAXT01000165.1:2456-2699 GCA_001751225.1 Desulfuromonadales bacterium C00003107
CCCGGGTACCAGATTTCATCCTGGTGTGTCTACTGCTTTGGCCTGGTTGTGCAACTGATTATGCTGCTGTTGATGTTCACCATGCCGAACGCCATGGCGATGCCGATTCTGAATAGTATTTCTCTCCCAGTGCTGTTGATCTTTCCTGTAGCAACTGTTCTATTGGCCAAACTTCTTGCCGGACAAGAAATTCAATTCTACAACAGAAAAGAGCTTGACCGCAGTGAACGCCAATACCGGGAG
>MAXT01000165.1:2753-5243 GCA_001751225.1 Desulfuromonadales bacterium C00003107
CTCTTCGGCTATCGCAAAGATGAGCTTCTTGGAAAAAACATCTTTGGAACGATCGTACCAAAAACAGATCTGACGGGTCACGACCTCGAAGCTAACATCAAACAACTTCTTGAACACCCGGATAGATATCTCGATCAGGAAAACGAAAACATTTGCAAGGACGGGTGTCGTCTTCAGGTGGCATGGAAAAACACTGCTCTGCGCGATTCTTCAGGTCGAACAATTGGTGTCCAGTGTCTCGGTCAAGATGTAACGGAACGGAGAAGGGCTGAGAACATTTTGAAAGCTAAAGACGATCAATTCCAGAGGTTAGTTGATGTTACCCCCATTCCGTTGGTGATTGTGGGCCAAGACCAAAACATCGTCTATTCAAACCAAAAATTCCGCGAACTGTTNNTGGCTATACCCGCGAAGATCTGGCATCTTTTGAAGATTGGTGGCTGTTGGCCTATCCGGATGAGGAATACCGCGAACAGGTTAAACGGCGCTGGAATTTCGGCGTCACCAGGAGTATTGACGAGCAGGCAGTATTTGAACCGCAGGAGGCTCGGGTGACCTGCAAGGACGGCACCGTTCGGGATATCGTTGCTCTCTTTTCTTCAGTCGGTGAGCAGGGTATCGTGGTACTTAACGATGTCAGCCGGGAGAGGGAGCTTTCTCGGATGAAAAGTGAATTCATTGCCACCACCGCTCATGAATTGCGCACGCCTCTCACTGCAGTTAGAGGTTTTACCGAGCTGCTGCTTCATGAAAATGATTTCGATGAGGCAGAAAAACATGAATATCTGACAATCGCCTACGAAAAGACCGAGGTGCTGGAACAAATTATCGATGACCTGCAAGATCTCAGTCGCGTGGAATCCGGGCGGATGATCCATCTTGAAATTCAGCCGTGTAGTATTCGTGACCTGGTATTTTCTGCAGTAGATTCTTACCGGATGGAATTTCCCGAGCATCATTTCGAATTGACCTGGCCTGAACAACAACCAGGTAAAACCCTTGCCGATCCGCAGAAAATCGCCCAGGTGTTGGATAATCTGCTTAGCAATGCAGTAAAATTTTCCCCGCCTGAGAGTACGGTCAGTATTAGTGGTTCTGCCATTTATGGCGAGTTGCGAATTACGGTACAGGATGAGGGGAGTGGCATGGAGCAGGAACAGGTAGGTCAGGTATTCGATAAATTCTATCGCGCCGATAGCTCAGATACGGCCCCTGCGGGGCTTGGATTGGGGCTTGCTATTGCTAAGGGGATCATCCAAGCGCACGGAAGTGCTATTTGGGTCGAAAGCAAGCCGGGCAAGGGGACGCGTGTGTCCTTTACCTTGCCCTTAAGATAAATCAACATGGATGCGCAATAATGGTCGCGTTATAGAGGTGCCATCAATCTACGACTTCGTAGTAACGGTACTTAGGTGTGACCAAAGGATTTGAAACTGTCGTTGTCTTTTCTGGTGCGTTAAGTTAATCCGCAAGTAGTCTTCGGATAACAGGGTGGATTTTGCTACGGGCATCTTCGACATCGCTGACTTTCGCTTTTGCTGTACCTCGCCAGATGCTTTTTTCCGTCGCAAGGTCGACCAGATCAATACTCAGGGTGCCCTCCGGTTCTTGGGCAGCCGAGGTCCAAGGGGCAGCTTCCTGAACGTCGGTGCTGGCTCTGCTCAAGGGCATATCATTAAAGGTTTGACGTAGATTGGTGCTGTAGGAGACTTGCAGATCTGGGGCCTCAGAGGACGGTTGTAGCCCTTTGCGTTCCAGTTGATAGGCAATGGCATTGCGAATGATCCGGTCTAACTCATCGTATTGTGACTGATCGATGTGGGATTGGGTAGTGTCTTGCGTCCATTGGTAGGTGTGGTAGGCACTGAGATCGGGCACGGGTACCGCATTGGACTTCACTGCTGGTGACTTGGCGCAGCCCACGATAAGTAATGCAGACAGTATTAAGGTGAACATCCACAACTTCATGACAAATCCCTTCTTTGAGAATGTGTATTGAAAAGGTTACGTTCCTGTAGAGGTGGTTGTTTATAGCCTGCGACAATCTGCTGGTTGGGCAGGTACGCTATCCGCAAGGATAACATATTCATTAACTTTTGCATGGCCCATTGGGTTGTGGCAATGAAAGTGGGTTGTATGGGCATATATTGCGAGTATTTGAATAGGGATGTTTTGGTATGAGAAAAGAGACGAGACCGGTGTAGCAGGGGTCCCTGGCGAGACGATAAGTTTGAATGTTTAATGCAGGGCGAATTGATTGACTTGATGATTATGGATGTTCCAAAATATCCGGACTTGCAACACTATCTTTTAAGGGAGGAACTATGCAGCACCGTGTTCCGCTAACCGAACTACAAACCCGCATGTGCCGCTTTCGCGCTCAGATGGACAGCGCCGATCCCGATTGGCAGAGTGTGGTCATCTTTGGCAAGGTCAACCAGTACTATTTTACTGGCACTATGCAGGATGGTTTACTGTGGATTCCACGTC
>MAXT01000165.1:5415-6349 GCA_001751225.1 Desulfuromonadales bacterium C00003107
GCAGTTCGAGCAATTAAAAGTGATTACGAACTGGCCTTGATGGAGAGTTGCGGCGAGATTCATCGCCGCATTCTCGAAGAACGAGTACCGGCCATGCTCAGGGAAGGCATGAGTGAAGCGGAATTCGCCGCTGCGCTCTATCCGGTGATGGTCGAAGAAGGCCACCATGGGGTGGCCCGCTTCGCCATGTTTCAGACTGAAATGGCCTTGGGGAATATCTGCTTCGGTGAAAGCTCCCTTTATCCCAATTACTTTGACGGCCCCGGCGGCAGCTACGGTCTGCACCCGGCCGTGCCGCTGCTTGGCAGCCGCGAGCGCAAACTCGCCAAGGGCGAACTGGTATTTGTAGATATCGCCTGCGGTGTCGAGGGCTATCACACCGACAAGACCATGACCTATATGTTTGGCGGCCCTGTTTCTGATGAGGCAATAGCTGCCCATGAGCAGTGTGTCGCGATTCAAAACAGCATTGCAAAACAGCTTAAGCCCGGCGCTATTCCTTCAGCTATTTATCAACAAATTATAGAGGGGCTGAATCCCGACTTTTTACAGAATTTTATGGGTAGTGGTTCCCGCCCGGCCCGCTTTCTTGGCCACGGTATCGGTCTGCAGATCGATGAGGCTCCGGTCATAGCTAAAGGATTTGATGAGCCGTTGCAGGAAGGGATGGTCCTAGCCATTGAACCGAAAAAGGGGCTTGATCAAATTGGCCTGGTCGGTATTGAAAATACCTTTGTCGTTACAACCGAAGGGGGCCGCTGTATTACCGGGGCGCATCCGGGGCTGCTGAAGGTGTATTGATTTTCAAGGCGAAGCTTCACTGAATACTATAGAGGAGAGCGAACGTCTGCCGGCTTCAAAGTCGGGGAAAGAGGTTTGGCGGCAACAAAAGAAGGCCTGCATAAAATATCTGCAGGCCTTCTTTTGTAGGGCT
>MAXT01000165.1:6564-6955 GCA_001751225.1 Desulfuromonadales bacterium C00003107
CAAGCAGTAGCGAGCACCAACAGAAACAGGATACCAACCAAGGTCAAAAGGTTTTTCATTTGTTTCTCCTTCAGGTAGGGGGAGGGAGTGCGACTCCCTCTCGTAAATTGTGAATTAACTCACTTAAAAAATAACTGAAGTATTCGTCCTGAGCAACTATTAATTCTCAGCCACTTAAAATATCGCTTTGGCTGGGTTACTATTTTTCGATGTTATTTTGTAATACCGCAATTTCAGCCTGACGGGCGTAGTCGATGGCATCTGCCAGAATGCGAGCCGCTTCTTGGGGGCTATGAAATCCGGTACTGTTTTCACTGGAGATGAAATCCCAGCGCATTTGACCTCGACGATGTAAGCGCAAGGCGTCTTTAAGTTGATCTTCGCTGGCACC
>MAXT01000166.1 GCA_001751225.1 Desulfuromonadales bacterium C00003107
GTATCAGGGTCCTGTCTACTTTCGATTTTCCCATGGACAGGACGATAATTCTGGATAAGCCCTTGATGAGGTACAGGCCGATCACCAGGGTAAAGATGGCCAGAGCCAGCTTGGGCGCGTAGGTTACAGAGAGTTCGACGGCCTTTTCGTAGAATACATTGAGTTTATCCATGATTCCTCCTTATTGATGAATGGGGCGCTAGTGCCCCATGAACATCAGTGGCGATCAGCTTACATCGCTGGGTGTTTCAAATTTGAAGTTCGGCCCTTCGCTGCCAACGGCAGCGCGAATGCCGAACAACAAGTATCCTATGGCCAGCAGAAAAAACCACAGGCCGGCCAGGGGAAACTCGATGGCGGCTGCGTCGAGCAGGGTGCCGATGATGATAGCCGGAGTAATGGCGACCACGCTAAGTCGCAGCAGTGCCTCAAAGGTTAGTTTGCTCTTGCACAGGCTAACCAGCAGCAGACCGATGCAGGCGTAGAACAGCACTTGAACGATACGGTAGGCAAAAGAACCGAGGGTGCACAAGGGGTAGAGCACCGGCGCGGCCCAGGCCTTGGCTGTGTCGAGCCAACCATAGATTTTTTGTTGATCGAGGATATAGCGATCGACGCTTTCAAAACTGAAAGAGCGTGTTTCAATCGCGCTTTTTTGAAAAATCGCCTGCCGGGCCGTCACCAGTCCGCGGGCATCGGTCTGTTCCAGAGAGGTAATGGTGCCGGTCGTATCGATGACCAGCAGGGCTTCGTCCGTTTCCGGATCGCGGATGGTATAGGGTTGGGGATGGTCGACGAAAGCCTGGCCGTCAATGATGGTAATCTCTGGGACCTGCTCTATGATCAGCGGGGCTTCCTCATCGACAAAGGAAGCAAAAGAACGTTGGATTCTGATTATACCGGGGATCCAGCAAAGGGCCAACAGCAAGAGCAGGTAACCGAAGGCAACTCCCTGCCAGCGCAGGGCAACATCCCGGTAGAGGGATCGGGAAAAGAAGGCCAGCGGTGGAACTTGCCAGATGTGATAGCGTTTATCCGTCTTCAATTCGGATCTCCTTGCCTGTTCAGCATGAAATAAACGGCAGCACTCGCTTAGCGCTATGGGCTGCCGCAAAGGTCATTTTGCCAAAGAATTATGCCATTTTAAATAAACCGAGACAAGAACAGGCGTACTTAGCGATGCTTTTATTCTGTCAAATCTTCACGGTTTTGTGCCTGCCTGATGATTATCGATGAGCAATTGCTCCCCTTGCAGGGGAAGCGTTTCTGCCAGTCGATAACCTGCATCGGCGATCATCCGTTGCAGGCTGGCGATGCGGGCCTGAGGATGAGGGTGGGAAGCCAGCAGATAGTCATAGCGGCTGTCGGCTTTGTCGGCTAGGCGTTCAAAAAAGTCGCTGGCACCACCGGCGTGGCCGTAACGAGCTGCCAACAGTTGCAGTCCAAAGGTGTCGGCGGCGCTCTCCTGCTGTTGCGAATAGCGCATCTCCAGGCTGAAAAAGAAGCCTGAGGCGATGCTGGCGGCACGGCTGTCCTGGCCGAACAGGGTCGCCATCAGCAGGGTAAAGCCCAGCCCCCGCCCCATGCCCCGCAGATGGTCACGGCGGGCGTAGTGGCCCAATTCATGAGCTAAGACCATGGCGAGTTCATTCTCGGAACGGATTTCTTTGAGTAGGCCGGAAAAAACCACGATGTGGCCACCGGGTAAGGCCAGGGCGTTGATCTCCTTGTTGTTCATCACGCTGACAGAAAAATTATAACGGTGCAGGGGAGAATCGGCCGGTGACACAGCCAGCAGGCCGTCGAGACGCTGCTGCAGGGTCGGGTTCGACTTGGGAGCCAACTGTCCCAGCAAGTGCTGCCCCGCCCACACCTCTACTGCTACAGGTACTCGCGGGGCAAACAGTTCGCTGAGCAGCCAGAAGGCCAGATAAACGGCCAGCAGCAGGGTCAGCAGGCCGCCAAGCAGCCAGGCAAACTCGGTTAATGGGTGGCCGGAGGAGACATTGACGTTGCCCGCCAGCGCTCTGGGGGTGAATCTCATGGCTTGTGTAAGGTGATGGCCGTGCCGTAGGCGATGGCTTCGACGCTGCCGACCCGGTTTTTGCTGTTGGCCGAGTTGCCGATAGTCGAGGTTTCAAGGCGTAGGTTGACCACCATGTCGGCTCCTCGAGCCAGGGCCTGCTCTTTCAGGCGCAGGGTCGCTTCACGTCGAGCCCGATCGACCAGGGATTCGTAGGCTTTGATTCTTCCGCCGAAGATGTTGCGCAGTATCGCCAGCAGGCGTTTGAAATAGTCGATGGAGATCACCGCGCTGCCCTGAACCAGAAAACTTTCTTGTGCCTGCTCTTTGTTCAGAAGCGGCTCAATGGTCATGGATTGAAAATTCAGCAGCTTAGTTTCTCTTTGAGTGATGGAGGCGTAGTGGCGCCGTTCGGCCAGCGATCCGCAGCCATAGCCGACCGCCAGCAGGACCAGAAACAGCACCAGATCAAAATTACCGGCAAGATTTTCCATAAGGATTCTCCGTTTATTCGACCCGTACCGCCGTACCGTAGGCAAACAGTTCCGCCGCACCCTGCGCCACCGACGAAGTAGCAAAACGAATATTGACCACCGCATTGGCGCCGAGCTGACGGGCTTGCTCGATCATCCGCTGCATGGCCTCTTCGCGGGAGTCCTGCAGCAGTTCGGTGTAGCCTTTCAGCTCGCCGCCGACGAGATTCTTCAGGCCGGCCATGAAGTCTCGACCGGCGTGCTTGGCCCGAACGGTGCTGCCCTGAACGATGCCGAAATGTTCGACAATCTCCTTGCCGGGCACCGTATTGACGTTGGTCAGGATCATGATCTTCCTCCGTTGTGGGTTACAGGTTTATATGAGGTGTCGTTTATGGGTAAGCCTGAATGCAGGATCAGGTCCAATAAAATATTTGGTCGGGTTTTAGCTCATTCGCTGATATCCAGGCCCATCTCCTTCGCCCGCTTTTGCCACAGTTTGCGGGCCAACTGCTGCATGTCCACGGTTTTGTCCCGTTCATCGACTATCTCCATCCCTAGTAAGGTCTCCAGTACGTCTTCCAGAGTAAGAATGCCCTTCATGCCGCCGTATTCGTCGATGACCAGTAGAATGTGGGTGCGCAACTGTAAAAATTTATCAAAAACAAGGGACAGGGACAGAGTCTCATGCACCAGGGTGATGGGGCGGATATAGCTCTTGAGAAGATTGGCGCCGTTACCCTGTGCCTGGGCCAGCAGCAGGTCGCTACGCAGTACAAAGCCGCTAATCTGATCGGGATGATCGCCGTAGATCGGAATACGGGAAAAAGGGCTGCTTTCATGCCGCTGGAAAAAGTTCTCAACGCGCATCGCTTCCGGCAGGGAAAAGACCACCGTGCGCGGGGTCATGGCATCCTTGACCTGGGTTTTGCGCATCATCAGCAAGTTCTTCAGGATGGTTGACTCCTGGTGGGCCAGTTGTCCTTCGTTAGTGCTGAGATCGGCCATGGCCGCGAATTCGCTGCGGCTGAAGCCGCTTAGTGTCGGTCCATGGGTCAGGCTGCCGGTGAGCAGCTCCGACAGTTTGACAAAGGGGTAAAGCAGCCAAATCAGCAGCCGCAGGCCGTGGGCGGTGATTGGTGCCAGCTCTCGCCAATAGCGGGCACCGATAGTTTTGGGAATGATTTCGGAGAAGATCAGGATCAGCAGGGTCAGCACCGCTGAGGCGATGCCGACATAGGCATCGCCAAAAACCACGGTGGCCTGGGCTCCCGCGCCGGCAGCACCAACCGTATGGGCGATGGTGTTGAGCGTCAGGATAGCAGCCAGGGGTCTGCCGACCTCGGTTTTTTGCCGGCGCAGTATGGCGCCGGCGGCCTTTTTGTTTTGCTCCATCAGTACGATATGGGGCATGGTTACGCTGAGCATCACCGCTTCGGCGATGGAGCAGAGGAAAGAAAAAACCAGCGCGACCAGGACATAGCTAATAAGCAGCAGCATAGGGGATTGTAGCGGACCTTTCGTTGGGAGGAAGGGCGCTTGCGGGGACTATGTTTTAATATCCCGTAAGATTCGGCCGCGGGGGATGCCCCGCTAAGAATACTCTGCAATATAGCAGCATATGATGGCTGAATCCAGTCGTTCCAGGTCTTTAAAACCACTACGGGGTCGGTGTTTGGTCTTGGGCGAAGAGTGCTGAGGCTCAGCAGTGGGCGTCGGACAGGAGGGCGTGGATGGCTTCCGGGGATACCGGTCGGCTGAAGAGATAGCCCTGGCCAAGATCGCATTCTAGCTGTTTGAGGTACTCGAGTTGATCCTGGGTTTCAATGCCTTCGGCGACGGTCTGCAAATCGAAGCTGCGGGCCAAGGTCAAAATGGAGAAGACCAGCTTTTCGTTGTCCTTATTTCCGGGGATATCGAGCAGGAAGGAGCGGTCGATTTTGAGTTTACTCAGCGGCAGCTGCCGCAGGTAGTTGAGGGACGAGTAGCCGGTGCCGAAATCGTCGATAGCAAAACCTACCCCAGCTGCCTGCAGGCGTTGCATGGTGCCGATGGCCTCTTTAACATTGGCCATGATGGCGCTCTCAGTGATCTCAAGCTCCAGCCAATGGGAGGCTAGTCCTGTATCGGCCAGGGTCTGTAGAACCTTGTTAACAAAATTGGGCTGGCCGAATTGTTTTGCCGAAATGTTGACCGTTACTTTGATAGGCGGCAGCCCACTTTTTTGCCAACGCAGGTTCTGGGCGCAGGCCTCGTACAGGACGAAATCCCCCAAGGGATGGATGAGGCCCGAAT
>MAXT01000167.1 GCA_001751225.1 Desulfuromonadales bacterium C00003107
TGATAGAAGTGATGTCGATAAACGGTTATCTGAAACCGTGGTTCAAGGCATATGCGATGTGACCAACCCATTAGTTGGCGAGCATGGTGCTTCTTACGTTTACTCACCACAAAAAGGAGCAACGCCTGAGCAGGTGAAACTGCTTGATGATGGGTTGAGAAATTTGGCTGATGTAATCAAGCGAGAGATGGGAATTGATATCTGTCAAATGGCTGGAGCAGGGGCGGCCGGTGGGCTTGGCGGTGGCTTGCATGCGTTCCTGCAAGCTGAACTAAAAAAAGGGATTGATCTTGTCATCGACATAGTCGATTTGAAGAAAAACCTACAGGGGGCAGATCTTGTACTCACCGCTGAAGGTCAAATTGATTTTCAGACGAAATTCGATAAGGCCCCAGCCGGTGTTGCTCGAGCTGCTAAAGAAGCCAATGTCCCATGTATCGCTATATGTGGTGGTGTTGGAGATAGAATCAATGAGCTGCATGATATTGGAATGAATGCCGTTTTTTCAATTTGCAAGGGCCCTGAATCTCTTCAGTATGCAATGAAAAATGGTCCTCAGCTGCTTGCTCATACGGTCGAACAGGTTGTTCGTGCTTTTATGGCAGGAAGAAAATAATTTCAAGTAAAGGATTTCGATATGCTCCTGGTATTACTTATTATTGCAATTCTTTTCATTGTCCTGGTTACAGCCAAATTTAAGTTGCACCCTTTTTTAGCCCTGATAATTGCTGCCATAGGGTATGGATTATCTTCCGGAATTGAACCGGTAAAAGTTATCGAGACAATTAACGCTGGCTTCGGTAGCACAATAGGTTATATCGGAATTGTCATCCTGGCAGGTACAATCATAGGCACCTTTCTTGAAAAATCTGGTGGAGCCACCACTTTGGCTGAATCAGCCTTGAAGGTGACAGGCAAAAAAAATGTGCCTCTCGCCATGGGAATTGTCGGTTACGTCGTATCTCTTCCAGTATTCTGTGACTCTGCTTTCGTCTTGTTGTCTCCTTTAAATAAAGCCCTCTCCAAAAAAACCGGGACTTCAATTGCGGTTGGTGCCATTGCCCTTAGTCTAGGTCTGTACGCAACACATACCATGGTGCCACCAACTCCTGGCCCTGTTGCAGCAGCAGGTATTCTTGGCGCAGACTTAGGGCAGGTGATTATCTGGGGAGTTGTCGTCAGCCTGGTAACACTTTTGGCTGGCTGGTTATTTGCCATTACCGTTGCCAAAAACGTGGAAGTAGCTGAGGTGGAACTTCCAGAATCTGAACATGTTAAAGATATTCCACAAGATAGACCATCTACAGTAAAAGCCGTAATGCCGATTCTAGTTCCAATTTTACTGATTATTCTGCAATCAATCGCAAAAATGCCTTCTCAGCCATTTGGAGAAAGCGTCTTTGTTACCTGGTTGATATTCTTCGGGCAACCTGTAACGGCCTTGCTCATAGGTTTAGGTTTGTCTTTTTTGCTTCCAGCAAAATTTGAGATGGAAATGCTTGGTGCAACAGGATGGGTTGGTGAATCGGTGATTGCAGCAGCTTCCATTATTCTCATAACAGGGGCTGGCGGAGCTTTTGGTAAAATTCTGCAAGAATCAGGCATTGCAACAGTAATTGGTGACTCTTTGGCGACTACAAACCTGGGTATTTTTCTCCCCTTCGTCATAGCCGCTGGGATCAAAACCGCTCAAGGTTCTTCGACAGTAGCCATTATCACCACTGCAGGAATAGTAGCTCCTCTTCTCACGTCGCTTGGTCTTGACGCAGAAATAGCTAAAGCACTGGTTGTCATATCAATTGGTGCCGGATCAATGGTTGTCTCCCATGCAAATGACTCCTATTTTTGGGTTGTCACGCAGTTCTCTGGTTTAACTCTGAATCAGGGGTATAGACTTCAAACCTTGGGGACACTTGTTTCAGGAGTTACTGCAGTAATTGGCGTATGGGTACTTAGTCTGATTCTTTTGTAGCGTTGAATCGCTATCAGTTTCCTAGATACCCGCGACCCATCCGGTGATATCTCACAAGGCACTACAAGTAGTATAGCCTCTCGGCAGCGTGGAGACATAACTGCCGAGAGGCGAATGATTCTTCTAGTGGTGCGACGAGGTACCCCAGCTTTCCCTAGGCCCTCTCACCTTACCCGCTTTTAAAAGTTGTAGATCACAGTAAGGCCCGCCATGAACTGATTGTCATCGCCTTCCTGGTCAACGATCGGACTATCTTTGGCGTCGTTCAGAAGTTTCGTATAACCGAGCAGTCCCATGACCTCCCAGGAATCTGACATTCTCAGGCGCATATTCAGGTCGATGCCGACGTCTTTTATGCCCGAATCGGCGCTGTAAGTGGATAAACCACTGCGTGCAGCGTTGTCAGCATCAATGGAAAAATAGGTGTCCATATAGTCGTCGTCGGCATAGGTGGAGGAAAGCCCAACCCGGGTGGAAAAGTTACCGCTCTCCATGGTATAGCCGGCCTTGGCAGTCGCAAGCATTCCTTCATGCTCATCAGACACATCATTAACGACTTGAGCACTGATATCCCAGTTGCTGGCCTTGAAGCCTACAAAAGCACCTGCCTCCACAGCATTGTCAACTTTTCTGAGCTTTGAAACGGCGGAGTTATCCACATCGTCATCCCGTTTACTACGAAATTGCAGGACAGGACCAAACTGCCAGGTTCCACCTGCCAGAATGTTCGCACCCAACCTATTACCGGACAGTCTGATAAACCGGCCGCTTTCCCATGTAACGCTGACGTAGGGAATGGGGACCGCCTCGTAATCGTCAGAACCTTCGTAGTCGGGAACCGCCGCAACGCCCAGCCCAAGGCTGATGTCGGTGTCGGCAGCAATGGACAGCAAAGGGAGACAAAAAATCGCCATCCCAACGAATAAAACTTCTACCAACCATTTTCTTGTCTTGCTGGTTGTTTTCATTGCTCGCCTCCATCATCAAAGTTGGCTAGGGGTTATAAATTTTCCGGGAAATCAGCGAACACCAGCAATAAAACCTAGTACGCGCCGATTTTTACTTCGCCCTTCCACCGTGTCATTGCTGGCTACTGGAGAGGCTTCGCCGTACCAGAACAGGGATATCCGACTCTGATCAATGTGAAATTTTTCTGCAAGATACTTCCCTACAGCCTCAACACGACGGTGAGACAAACCGAGGTTGTACTCTGCAGAACCTTGACTATCCGTAAAACCTGCCAGAACAAGATAACTATCGGGGTTGTTCTTAAGAACCTCTCCAACGGCTTTCAGTTCGTCTGTAAACTCCACTTTTACATCTGAACTTTCAAAATCGAAGAGGATATGATCGAGTTTAAAGCCAACAACTTCATCGCGGTTCTCAGCTGCAATGATATACGACTCTTCGAGTACAAAAATCGCTCCCGTATAAACCTGAGGCCGGTCAAGTAAGGCATCGAGCGAAAAAACTCTCGAAGACTCATTGATTGACGCTACCGCCTCAATTATTCTTTCCTGCTTTTCTGAACCGGCAGTGCTGATTAGCTGAAAGTTCACCTTATGTTTTTTAGCAAGGTTTTGTGCCAGGACTATCGGTTTTGAAGCAGTGGAAGCTTTGCTGTAATTCCCATCAGTAAACAAAAAGACAACGGTACGCCCAGTGAGTTTTTCAAGTAAGCCGTCAAGCCGAATAAGCGCATTCTGTATCAATGTTGCGCCGCTTGCTTTTTCAGGCAGGTTATTAACCGCTTGAAGAAAAGTACTCTTATTGAAGGGCTGCATTTCATAAAAAACTTCATAACCTTTCAAGTTCGGCACAAGACTCGCTGCCGGCGTAAACGAATACAAACCAACCTTCAATTCTGGAAAAACATCCGGAAACGCTGACGCTCTCTGGTACAAAAGCTTCTTAGCCGCCTGCAATTTTGTCAGCCCGCTATCCTGATAAAGCTCCCCCGTGGAACTCGAGCTGTCGAAAAGAATCACCACGTTGTCTGCAAGCTGGACCATTTCTTCGGTCATGGACACATTGACAACGGTTTCAGTTTCCACTATTTCTTCCAGCGCCATCGTCGGCTGTACATTGGCCCCAAAAACCAACAAAGCAATTATAACGACTAAAAACGAGGGCTTCCTTTTCATGCCTTTCTCCCTTCAAGTAATTGTTGCGATGTTATTAATAAAGTTGAGCCAGGAACGGCCAAGTTCCTTAGCGACCGCAGCTTGCCTATCTTATTGATTACCAAATACAAGGCTGGCTGGTCCTTTTCTCAACCTCGACGTCAATCAGCGCAATTGAAGCTCACGGGCCAACAAATCACGTCCCTGAAGATTGCACTACAGACAAACATTACGCACAAAGGTAGAAAAATCTTATCGCAATATCACAGTAGTGCATCATTTTTTCTGTAAATTTCCAAATTCATCACAAAAAGACGGACTATGGTTGTCCTCTTTAGCTGAATCGCCAAACCCATCCAGAGATGAAAAAAACCATGATCTGCATAGAGGATTAATAGCGCCATTGAAGATGTTGAAAAAATGTTAGCTGATGATTGTTTTGATGCTCTGGGTGAGGCTATCCGCAGAGTCAACAACGAAGCTATGCGTCTTGAGCGGCAGGCCCAGCTTGGAGCCGACCCTTACGAACGCAGTGTGGCCCGGCGCGGCCATGCCAACGGGTTTAAAACCCAAAACCGTTCACACCCATGTCGGAGCGCTCGATCTCGACGTTCCCCAAGTCCGGGACAGCCGCTTCTATCCTTCCAGTTTGGAGAAGGGACTGCGCTCAGAGCGTGCCCTTAAAGTCGCGCTGGCCGAGATGTACGTGCAAGGCGTCTCTACCCGTAAGGTGGCCAAAATTACGGAGCAACTTTGCGGCTTCGAGGTGACGTCAACCCAGGTGAGTCGCGCAGCCAAAGAACTCGATGACATCCTTGAACAATGGCGTAAACGACCTCTCGGGGCGTTTCTCTATGTCTATCTCGATGCCCGCTATGAAAAGGTTCGCCATAATGGCTCGGTTATCGATGTGGCCGTTCTGGTTGCTATTGGCGTTGCCGAGAACGGCAAGCGTCAAATTCTAGGAACTTCCGTTGCATTATCAGAACAGGAGGCTCGCTGGCGCGACTTTCTGCGCTGTTTGCAACAGCACCAATTGCAAGGTGTTCGGTTGTTTATCAGTGATGCCCATGAGGGGCTTAAGGCCGCCCGCAAGGCCGTCTTTCCCTGTGTCCCCTGGCAACGCAGTTCCATCTTCAGCAGAATGCTCAGGCATACGTGTCGAAGAAGGAGATGAAGAAAGGGGTTGCTGCTGCAATCCGGAGTATCTTTAACGCTGCCGATGAAACCGAGGCCAAAAGGCAGTTGGACCTACTTATTGAACGTTATGAAAAATCAGCTCCCCGCCTCACGGCATGGGCGGAACAAAACATACAAGAGGGGCTGACCATCCTCCAATTCCCTGAAGATCATAGGCGGCGGATTCGAACCAGCAACGTTCTTGAGCGTGTCAATAAGGAGATTCTACGCCGCACCCGAGTCGCAACCCTTTTCCCCAATGAAGACTCTTGCTTAAGACTCGTCAGTGCCGTGCTGATGGAAATCTCTGAGGAGTGGGAAACCGGCCGAACTTATTTGACTTTTCAATGATCAACAGTCGCCCCAAAGAGGGCAACCGAATTTACAGAACAGATGTTGCTTTATCTGGGGTCACAGGGTTTGACTTCCGAGATGGCAAGTTTAAGTCAAGAGCCGACTTCCCTGTATTTCACCGTGCCTTAGACATTACAAAGCCCCATCTGGTTTTCCAAGATGGGGCTGTTCTGTTTGTTGCTCCATAATGAAGTTCGGCCTGCAAGTTTATGGGATACCCACACGCAGGGCCTGTTGACTACTGGTGCCGATTTTGAAAAAAGACTTGGTGGCCCGATTGGGCAATACTATGCAATTAACTCGTTTTCCATATGAAAACTACATCGTGTCCATCCGGAGTTTCCGGATGGACACTAACTCGGAAGATTGGGTTTTTTATGGTTTGGAGGTGCAGCTTCCGCTTTGGTTGATGCGTGTTTTGGCTGCGGATCGGTGACCACCTGGATTTTTATTGGGTTGACAGTATCCAGGTGGATATCGCGCTGGGGAAAAGCGATGCTGATTTCGGCATCGCGGAACAGCCGGTCAATGCGGTGGCGCAGGTTGCTGGCGATGATGCGGAAATCGAATCGCTCTTGGACTTCAATCCAGTAGTAGATGCCGAATAGCAGGGCGTCGTCAGCAAAATCCTCGAGCAAGATCACAGGTTTGGGGTCCTTCAGAATCAGACCATGCTCATCAACTACCTGTTCGAGAATATGAAAAACTTCCCGAGTCGGTGAACCGTAGGCGACGCCAACCTTGATATCATAGCGTACCATGTTGTCGGAAAGGGTGCGGTTGACGACGGTCTTTTCCAGCAGATGGCTGTTTGGAACCAGCAGGTCGACGCCGTCGAAGCGGCGGATGGTCGAACAGCGTCCCCCGATCGTCGTGACCCGGCCTAGCACCCCTTCGGCTTCTACTACGTCGCCGACCTTGATTGGCTTCTCTATTAGCAGGATCAGGCTGCTCATGAAATTGTTGATCAAATTCTGACCGCCGAAACCGACCCCGATGGCCAGTGCTCCGCCAAGAAAGGCAAAGGCGGTGACCGGGATCTGGACCAGGCCGAGGGCCATCAAGATGACCGTTAAAACGGCACAAACGTAACCAATTTTTTCACACAACAGGACCAGGCTCCGGTCAACCTTCAACCGCTTCAGCGCCTGCCGGCTTATTATTTTTGACATTCTGCCGACGGCCCAGATGCCAACAGTCAACAATAACAGGCCATAGATCAGTTTTTGCAGAGTGATCGAGCGGGTGCCACTGATGACCCGGCCGTCGGCGACGATGGTGTCATCGATGGAAAAAACCTCGTAGTTCCAGATCGACGAGGCTCCTCGTGAGATTGTTGCTAGGGCGGTTTGTAACCGTTCAAGGAGCGACCGCGAACTTCTCTCGGCGGACGTCTCGATTCGCAGGCGTTCGGTTATAAAGACGAGGGTCTCAGTACTGGCAATCAGTTGATCCAAATCGTTCATTCGCGACTGGTAAGCATCGCGT
>MAXT01000168.1 GCA_001751225.1 Desulfuromonadales bacterium C00003107
TGGGAGAGCGCTTGAATGGCATTCAAGAGGTCAACGGTTCGATCCCGTTTAGCTCCACCAAAAAAATCAAGGACTTACGGCATACAGCTGTAAGTCCTTTTTTTTTCAAAGGCCCAGGGGTACAAGAAAAACTTTCAACAGCACACCTAGTCTACCTTCCACCTTCACCTGTCACTCCTATTTGAGTGCCTCCTGTCTTCTATTAATCCCCCCAACCACCCTGTCCCCACTTGATTTATTGTTGTGAATATCACTGGGTTTACGAATCTTTCAGGTGCCTCTTTTTCTACCTACCCCAAAAACCTGAGATATCTTTTCGACATCCGATTTTTAACAAACTTTCAAACAAACCTGAAAAACAATCCAGCACAAAATCTAGAAAGTTTCACCCATCTTTTACCCCCGCGTTTTCGCAACAAAGGGACTATGCTCGCGATGGAGCGGCATGGCAAACTGATGAGCCGCTGGGTGCCCACCAACAAATCCAATAACTCTAAGATTACCTCTAAACGTAAGGCAAGCTGGTCGAGGGTAGGGGCAAGCCCTGACACAAACTCGAAGGATACCTTGACTGCTATACTTTTTACGGAATACTTGGATTGATCAAATACGCGCATTTCTAGCGCTGCGGAGGTCCTATGACAGAACTGTCAAGCAATCCGAGTTCACGCCCACAGCAAGAGCTACTGCACCTTTTTCATCAACAGCGCAGTGCGTATCTAAGCGATCCCATGCCGTCAGCTGAAAAGCGCATCGACCTGCTGCGACAACTCAAGGGCGCGCTGCTCAGCTACCGCGAACGCCTCTGCGACGCGCTGGATGCTGATTACACCGGTCGCAGCAAACAGGACACACTGATTTCAGACATTCTGCCCTGCGTCGTGAACATCGGGTACAGCTGCCGGAAGCTGAAGAAATGGATGCGTCCAGAACGTCGCTCCGCCGGTCTTTTGTTGGCACCGGCCAAGATCAGAGTGCACTATCAGCCTCTGGGTGTTGTCGGTATTGTGGTCCCCTGGAACTTCCCTGTCATGCTTTCTCTGGGACCTCTGGTTTCTGCCCTGGCCGCCGGAAACCGGGCGATGATCAAACTGTCGGAGTTTACCCCCCATGCCAATAGAGTAATCATTGAGATGCTTGCTACAGTATTTTCACCAGAGCAGGTAGCCTGCGTCGAAGGTGAGGCCGAACTGGCGGCACAATTTACCTCTTTGCCATTCGATCACCTGCTGTTTACGGGGTCCACTACTGTCGGACGCCACGTAATGCGAGCCGCTGCTGAAAACCTGACCCCAGTAACCCTGGAGCTGGGTGGCAAGTCCCCCGCCATTGTCGGCCCCGATGTGGATATCGACAATGCGGTAGCGCGGATGTCCTTTGGCAAGTGCCTAAATGCCGGGCAGATCTGTGTTGCCCCCGATTACGTACTGGTGCCACGAGCAAAGGTGGACTCCTTCGCGAAAAGCTACCAGCAGAACTTTGCCGGGATGTATCCTAAGGGGGTGAACAGCAACGATTACACTTCGGTGATCAACCCCCGCCAGTACGAACGTCTGCAAAACTGGCTGGAAGACGCTAAAAACAAAGGCGCCCGGGTGATTCGCTGCGTTGAAGGGCAACACCAAGATGACAGCCGTCAGCGTCTGACGACCCATTTGCTGCTGGATACAACGGATGAGATGACCGTGATGCAAAACGAGATTTTCGGGCCGCTTTTGCCTGTTGTCCCCTACGACAGCATTGACGATGCGATGGTTTATATCCAGCAGCGCCCCAGGCCTCTGGCTCTGTACCTGTTCAGCTACGATAAACAACTGCAACAGAAAATTATCCATCAGACCCATGCTGGCGGAATGTGCATCAACGATACGGTATTCCATGTAGCGGCGGACGATGCACCCTTTGGAGGCGTCGGGCCGTCCGGCATTGGCCATTATCACGGTGTCGAGGGGTTTAAAACCTTTTCCAAAGCAAAGACGGTATTGGTTCAGGGAAAATTCAGTACGAGCACCTTTATGCATCCTCCCTACGGAAAATGGGTACAAAAGTTGATCTTTAAATTTTTCCTTCGCTAACACCGAGACAGCGTGACTAATTCGAAACGACAACAGATATTAGATGTCGCCTTGGCGCTATTCATCGATCAGGGCTCAGTGAGCAATTGGTGTCAGATACTTTCTTAATAACTCCCTGTCAAGGCCCTGCTCCCAGATAGGTTTAGGTCAGGGAAGCGCAGGAGGTGAAGGCGAGCAATCCTGATTCTTTTTTTAAATATCCCAATCGGTTAGACACATGGAAATGCCTTGTTCATGGGCTCTATGGGAGTGGGTCAACCCGATGGCACCATGAGTGTGGTCTTGGTGGCCAATCACGGTGGGGATTTGCTTGAGAGAATGAACCTCCAATTGGTGTTTTTCCGAATAGTTGATCGCTTTTCTGGCTGCCGTTACGGCGTCTTTGGCGTCTACCCAAAACTGGGCCAAGGCTTTATCAACTTTTTGACAATGGGATTGTTTCCAGTGGGGCGTGACACACATGCTGACGTAATACATCTTCACCTCTAAATGACTAAATTGTAAGAAATTTTGCTACCCCTGAAGTTTTTAACAGATATCACAAAACTTTCAACAGGCTGGTTGAAGATTTACGCAATCCAACATCGCAATCCTTCGACTGTGCTTGGCGATTATATCGGAGGGACTTGTTTCTGGTTTTTTAGACACTTGCAAACCTATTCTGGTGATGATTCATAAGTCACCACCCATCAGACATCAAAAGCTCGCTAGGCAAACTTACCCCAAATGACGTTCATGTACGCCGCAAAAGCAAGACCACGCTCCCGTCCCTTGAAAATCGCTCCCCGACACGTAAACTTCAAGAGAAGATCAGAGCCAGGGAATTCCTGAGCTGATACCAGAAGCTCATCTCGCCGGATGATTCGTTTTCCCTGTTTTTCCTCAGAAATTTCCAGAAAGTGCAGGGAAAAGATGACAAAAATGGGGGACGGCCCCCGAGCAATGCCGGCACAGGGGGCTTCAGAAAGGCTTTTGATGAAGAAGAGGAGCCCAAGACCAAAAAATGAGAAGCAGCGCCTGGCGGTCATCGGCTTCGGTCGCTTGGGAAGAGCCTGCGCCAGATTGATAATGGCCGATAAAAAGCTCGATCTGGCAGGTATTGTCCGCCGGGCGGATCGGCTTGGCGAAAAACTGCCCCCTCCCTTTGCCGAGGTCTCGGCGGTAGCCCATATCAGCAAGTTAAGGGCTGTCGATGCCGCGGTGATCTGCGTTCCGACCCTGCAAGTGCTTGCGGTGGCCAGTGATTTGCTGCAGCACCGTATCCCAGTTGTCGAATGTGCCACTTTGCATGAGGAGGCCTTTAAGGGGCACAAACAGGAACTCGACCGACTCGCCTTCCATCACGAGACCTCGGCCATTGTCGGTGCCGGATGGGATCCCGGTGTTCTATCGCTGTTTCGCGGACTTTTTGCCATCCTGATTCCCAAAGGGCTTACCGAGACTTCGCACCACCCCGTTGCAGATCTGCACCACTCCACGGTTGCCCGGACCATCGCAGGGGTGAAGAAGGCCCTTTCCACCGAACTGCCTGCTGCCCAGGGAAGGAGACAGCGCTACCTTTATGTTGAACTGGAGGAAGGAGCGGTCTTTGAAGAAGTGGAGAAGGCCATTGTCGGTGATCCCCTCTTTCTCGATGAGGAGACCGTTGTTTTTCCGGTTGAAAATATTGCCGAACTTGAGAAGGAGGGGCGCGGAATTCTTGTTGAGCGACATGAGGATCCAGCATGCGGTCATCAGGTCTTTCTGATCGAGGCGCGCTTCTCGGAGACG
>MAXT01000169.1:0-3335 GCA_001751225.1 Desulfuromonadales bacterium C00003107
ATGGCGAACCGCACGACATGTCGGCCATCAGTCTGTCGCATCAGACTGTCGACCGTGTCAATCCTGACCAGGCGACCTCTGACGATAAAAGCAATGCGGCGGCACAGCCGTTCGGCTTCTTCGATGTAGTGCGTGGTCAAAAAGATCGTCGTGCCACCGGTGTTCAGGTCCGCGATAAGCTGTCGAATCTGTCTGGCGCTGACCACGTCGATGCCGGTGGTAGGTTCGTCGAGGAAGAGGATCCGGGGGCTGTGGATGATGCCCGCAGCTATAGTGAGCTTACGTTTCATGCCCCTGGAATATCCAGCAAACTTTCGGTCCGCGGCATCCGCCAAGCCGAACCGCTCCAGCAGCTCCAGCGCCCTGGTTTGCCGTTCCTGTTTGCGCAGCCCATACAGCGCCCCGCAGAAGCAAAGGTTGTCGAAACCGCTCAACTCAGGATAGAGGTTGCTTTCGTCCGGCACCACGCCCAGCAGATGCTGGGCCGCCTTGGGGGCCTTGGAACAGTCGATGCCGGAAATGCGGATCGTTCCCGCATCGGGCTTGGCTAAACCGGTGAGCATGTTGATCGTTGTAGTTTTGCCAGCGCCGTTCGGACCGAGGAAGCCGAACAGCTCACCCTCGAGGACATTGAACGTGACGGACTCCACGGCGGTAACGTCGCCGAACCTCTTGACCAGATTGCAAGCCTCGATGACAGGGGTAGCATTTTTCATTTATTGTCCTCCGAGCCATCATCCTTTGGACCTGTTTTCGAGAACAGCAGGCCAACGAAACCCGACCCTGGAATCAAACCTGCTCGATACCAGGCTCGTGTTCATCCGGAAACTCCGGATGAACACTGGGCGGGTTNNGGGCGGGTTTCCGAGTCGGAAACCAGGCTCGATATCCGGCAAGCTCCATGGCTCCCAAAAGAGCGTGTTTACCCCATCCTGAAAATACTCAGGGGAAGGTCCCTTAAGTTCTTATGACCTATCATAAAACGAGCAATCCTCAATTGATAGCATACATCGTTAAGGTTGCCGCACCGCACATCTTTTTTGGGAAATTTGTCTAACAAATAATCCCGGAAGGATTTAGGGATGTCGGCGATCATGATCGGCTCCTTTCGAAAAGGCGGGCTGGGACAGCCACATTAGGTTCCCCGCTGTGGCTATTGTCTAATGTCATGGAAAGTCTGGGGTTAGAGACGGCGGCTGGTTGCCGTTAATTCCTTTGATTTTTCTACGCAGCCCCATGCCTTCACCCCTCTGTGGCAATGCCGAATATGCGGTCGGAAAACTTGACATACCAAGCTGCTGCCTGAACCTGAACGATATAGGCCAGGGCGATAATGATGGCGATCTCTGCGCCGCTCTCCTTGAACACGGTCATGGCGATGGCCAGGGCGATGGACAGATTGCGCATCACGGTGCCATAGACCAGGGCGATGCCCTCGCCACGGGAAAAAAACAACTTGCCGACCAAGGTGCTGAGGGCAAAGTTGATGATGTACAGGAGGACCAGGGGGAAAAGATAAATCAGTAAGGTTTCCGGCTGCTCTAGAATACTGCCTGCTTTAAGGGCCATGGCAACGAAGACGATGCCGAGCACTCCCAGAGTGGAAACCATGGGAAAGCGCTTTTTCAGATCCCGCTGATAAACTTCCCTGCCGAATCTATGAATCAGCCCCTTCTGGGTCAGATAACCGAGCACCATGGGAATGAAAACGATCAGCGCGATCTGTTTGAAGACCTGCAGCATGGGAATTTCAATGACTGTCCCCATCAGGAATTGGACGTAGAAGGGCGTGGCGATGGAGCCTGCCACCAAGCCGATGACGGTCATCTTGATGGCTGCATTGATGTCCCCTTTGGCAAAACCGGTCCAGGTGATGGTCATACCGCTGGTCGGCAACAGAGCGGCCAGCAACAGACCAAGGGCTACCAAGGGTCTGTCGGCAAAGAACCACTGCCCCAGTCCGTAGGCGACAAAAGGAATCAGGGCAAAGTTGATAGTTTGGGTAACCAGTTGGCAACGCAGGCCGGCAGTGGAAAAGACCTTGTCAATCTGAAGGTTGACCATCATTGGATACACCATGAGAAATGTCAGAGGCACGATAGTGTTTTTCAGGTTCGCCACCGGCAACAGATAACCGGTTGCCAAGCCGGCCAGCATCATGGCTGGGATTGTCCAAATCAGATGTCTTTGCAAGTAGCTGAGGATCTTCCACATAAGGCCTCCAAAGATAAGTATAATGTTCAGCCACCAGAAGTATAGGCACGTCGTGATGCCATGAAGTTTCGGCTCTAAGCTACTGTTGCCATTTCTAAGACTTCTTCAAGCAGCACACCGGCCAGCCTTACGCACTCTGGACATGAAAGCTTTTTCCCCGATCGAATTTCCCGGCAAGTTAGCGCGCCACCGGTAACTTCCGCAAACCTACTGGCAATCTTTGCCCCGTTTTCTTTACCCGATATAATTTGGGCAGCATAAAGAGCACCGCATAATTCTTGCGGTGCGTTACCGTGTCCACATGTGCTCATTTGCTCAGTCAATTCTTTTTTTGAGCCGGATATTATCTGCCAGGCTTTGGCGATAGCTTGAGCACAGTTTACTCCTTTGTTCTTATATAAAAATACGGCTGTAGCTGTCATCAGTAGTAAATCTCCTTGTGGGTAATAGAGGCCTGGGCCACTTTGCGCAGGAAGTTAGCTTCCGCACCGACTGCAGGGTCGTTGACCATCACAATCCGATTAGTTTCTTCCATGCACTAGTCTTTAATGCTGAAAACCATATATAGTATTTAGCATATGCAGGTAGGCTAAGCAAAGCCTTTTTTAGCAAAATTGTGATGTCGGCTTGCAATGACCTAGGTAACGATAAATAGGCAGGCCGTCGATGGAAAAGCTGGAAACGCTGAAAATAGGGTAGGAGGCGCTGCAGGTCGAGCCAATAGCAAGTGCCCGAGGGGAAAGCGAAAACCCTTATACCAATTCTCAAGAATCGTATTCTAACATCATGTATTTACATAGAATGTTGGCCTTTAGATTTTAGGTTTATCGCCATGATTATGGAAGTAAAATCCCTTACGGGGCACACTGGAGGCAAAATTCCCAACGTTGCATACAGTAGAGTCGGATAGCGAGTAGGGTGTGTCGGAAGATTTAGGCTGTACACAGTTTGAAAATTTTGCAAATGGTCAGGAAGGAAGAGGAAGAACACAACCTGCCTCGACTGGGTCGGCGCGATCACCCGCCGGATGACAGCAGCAGAGCGCCCAGTGTGACAATGACCAGGCCGCCGCCTACGCCGAGGATGCGACCGGCAACGACCACACTGCGGGAAGTGGGCAG
>MAXT01000169.1:3403-3891 GCA_001751225.1 Desulfuromonadales bacterium C00003107
CCGGGAACAAGCAGTTGTTGGCTCAGAGCGAAAAGCAGGATGAGAGCCGCACCCGGGCAGGGAACCAGCCCCGCTGCAGCAGCTACCGAGCAGAGGCTTTTCAGATCGGCCTTTGGGTTATGGGGCAGGCGTTTTTCCCGGTGCTGCAGGCAGGTCCATAGGGTGCGACCGGTGAGCAGTAGGCCGATGACTATGAGCAGCATCGCCGAGATCTTTTGCAACCAATGGTCTGCGGAAGCGAGTAAGCTGCGGGCAGAGGTCTGTAACCATGCACGACCGACCAGCAACAGCAGCACGGCTGAAAAGACGTGTGTAAAGGCAAAGAGAAAACCAAGCAGCACCCCTTGTTTAAGGGTGCCTGATCGATTAAGGAAATAGCTGCCGACCATTGCTTTGCCGTGGCCGGGACCCAGCGCGTGAACGATTCCGTAGAGAAAGGCCATAGCCAGGAAAGTCCAAAAAGAGGCACCCCACGGATCGTCGCGCAT
>MAXT01000170.1 GCA_001751225.1 Desulfuromonadales bacterium C00003107
CCCCGAGACAGGCTGAGTGAAATCGTGCAAAAACAGAGCGCCCCGAGCATGTCGAAAAAACTCGGTCCACTCCTCGAGGAGGCGGGGCTCATCACCCCTGCCACCTACCGTGAATGTCTGCTGGCTCATGTGCGTAGCGCCCTCTCTTCATTGCTGAACTCTTCCTTAATGGTCGCTCAGGCCAGCAAGAGTGAAGTGGCTGTAGATGCCAGCTTGACCTTTTCGCTCCAAGACGCCCTTGAAAACGCCGAAGATAAGACGTCCGCCGACGGCGCCCCATCCACGGAATTGGTTACGGAAGAGGCCGCCAGATCCTGCAATGGCGAACTGCTGGAAAATCTCGCTCTGTTATCGGGCTACATGTACTCTTTTGTCGCCAACACCTCGGGAAAATTGCTGGCTTTCCATGAGGCCGAACACGCCGGAGAGCGGGTGGAAATGCTTTTCGCCACCGTAACCGACTGGCTATCGACGTCACTGGAAGCCGCCAGGACACTCGGCATGGGGGCGGCTCGTGTAACCTTTATGGAAGGTGTCGATCAATCGCTGCTGATCCAGGCAACCGACTCCGAGCGCCAGCATTTCCTGGCGGTGGCCTTTAACGAAGAGGGTAAGCTGGGAGTGGTAAAAACCAGGATGGCCAGCATGATCCCAACGGTTCAAACATTCACGGAAAAGCGGTAAATTGCGGAGGGTACAATGGCAAATATCATTTCTATCATAAGTTCCAAAGGGGGGGCCGGCAAAACGACCGTCGCTTTGAATCTGGCGGTCGCACTGGCGGAAGGTCAAGAACCAACACTTCTGGTCGACTTGGATCCCCTTGGAGGCATCGGCTTTTCTCTGGCGCGCAGCGATACCGAATGGCAAGGGCTTGCGGAATACTTCATGGACCTGGCCACGATCGACGAGGTGATCCTTCCGACCAAACTTCAGCACCTGTCGATCCTGCCGCGTGGCGCCCTGGATCCCCTCGACGTGGGGCTCTATGAACAGTTTCTGCATTCTGCCGGCATGCTGGAACAAATCCTGGCCACCGTGGAGGACAGGTTTCGTTACATCATCATCGACACTCCTTCCGGCTTAGGCCTAATCACCCGGAAGGTCATGACCGTCAGCACCCATGCCGTGCTGCCTTTGCAGGCGGAGCCACTGGCCTTGCGGACCATCTCCCAAACCCTGAGGGTCCTGCAGCACGTCAAAGAAAACGAAAACCACAACCTGGAATTATTGGGTATCCTGGCCAACATGGTGCAGCTGAAAAAAGACGTCTCCTTCACCATCATGAATACCGTCTGGGCATCACTGGACGGAGTGCTGGAAACCTACATGCCGCGATCTGACACCTTCACTCTGGCCAGTGAAAAGGGTTTGCCCGTCGCCTTTCTGGCAGGCAAATACCCCGCTGAAGCGATCCGTTTCGAGCATCTTGCCACCGAAATCAAAGGCATCATTCATAACCTGGGTGGTGTTGCAGGAGAATCCGATGAGAGACCAGAACGTGCCCTTGTATAATCTCGAACAAGCGCAAAAAATCCTCACCAGACTGTCGCCTGTTATGCCTGAACAGATTCAGACGCCGGTTGTGCAAGAAGACGAGGCATCTTTCGTGCGCTTATCCTTGCCCCCCCTCACGGTTGAAAAGCGGGCTGAAAGCCTACCGACTCACCCTGCCGCCGAAGCGGATCAGGAACAAAGGTTAGAGCTGCCACCTCATTTCAACACCTGGGAGGATTGCATCTCCTGGTGCATGGAGGTTACCCGGTCCGATGCCGCCTTCGTTGTCGACTCGCAAGGCTTTATCATCGCCAGTCGCGGCCGCATTCCTGCCCGAGGGATCGAATGCATAGGTGCCGAACTGGTCTGCGCTGTCGAACTGCTGGAACGAATGGACCCCGACTCCGGCAACCTGACCTGGGTCGACCTTGATTTTGACCGGCGCCGACTTGTCGGCTTCATTGCTCCCACGGATAATGATGAATTCTACATCGTCGGCCTCCTTGCCCCGGCCCCGGCCTACTATAATCATAAACAGGCGATCACCAGCCAGATCATCGAAAGCTTGCCCGGCATCGACTGATCGGCGATGCCTTTTTCCCTCCGCGACAGGATAATTGCCGCGAGAGACTATCCACCTTGGCTCTGCGACTCAGGGGCGGCATACGATAAACCTGCGCCCCTGGCCCGCGCCGCCCTGGACAGATTCCGCCACCATACTGTAAGCCGCCATTTGCCCCTTGCAATTCCCCCCTCATTGCTTTAAGGTGCCGCCCCATTGGTCATCATTTTTGGCTGCGGCCGGAATACATTAATGCCGCGAGCTGTACCTTCCCCAGATAGTCAACCGTACACTCCCCATTTAAAGTTTGATGAAAAAACTCGTCCGACACCACTGCCACGTCGACAGCCCGTCGACCTGGATCAAATACCGCAAGAGCCTGTGCAACGACTGCCGCGCGGTCTGCTGCAGCCTGCCGGTGGAAGTGCGCATTGAGGATCTGGTGCGCATGGAGCTCATCGATCCCTTCGAGGCCGATGAACCCGCCAAACAGCTCGCCAAACGGTTGAAAAAAGCCGGCCTTATCGATCACTTCAACTTCAAGCACGAAATCTTTACCCTGGCTCGGCGAGCCAACGACGACTGCATCTTTCTCGATGCGACCAGCCGCCGTTGCACTATCTACACCCGGCGTCCGGCCACTTGCCGCAACCACCCACAAATCGGCCCGCGCCCCGGCTTTTGCGCCTATCAGCAGCAGGGAGCCTAACACCCCGGCCCGAACGGGAAAAAAAGCCGACTGCCCAGAATATGGCAGCCGGCTTTTGCAGGTTTTGGTCAACTATCGACCAATCTGGCTAGGAGCCTGTCGGACTTAACGGGCCGAAACGAAAAATAAGCTGTTCGAGGCCAGATTTTGGAAAATTTGAGAGCGAATAGCAGGGCTATTTGGCGAAAATTATCGGAAATATGGACTGATCAGATGATTTTGCAGTCGGTTCATGGCAAGTCCGACAGCCTCCTAGAGCAGTAAGATCAGGCTGCCAGCCACGGTCAGCAGCACATTGGCGAAAGCATAGGCACCGGTGTAACCAAGGGCAGGGATATGGCTTTTAGCCTCCTTGCTGACGATGCTCAGACAGGCGCCGCTGGTCATGGCCCCGGTGATTCCCCCCAGTAGCAGTGCCGGTTTAATGCCGAGCACCTTGCGCCCTACCCAGTAGCCTACCAGCAGCGGCACCACGGTGGTCAGCGCCCCGGCCACAAAGAGCAACGGCCCGGCGCTGAGCAGAGCCTCGACGATACCTCGCCCAGCCCGCAGACCGACCCCGACCATGAAAAACAGCAGTCCAAGTTCCATGAGGACGTAGCGGGCAGCACCCGGCATGCGGCCAAAAAAAGGATAAATGGAACGCAAAAAACCGATGGTCAGACCTGCCGCCAGCAGGCCGCCGGCCGAACCAAGGCCCACCGAGACCCCACCGATGCGCACCGACAGACTTCCGACGACGATGCCCGAGGCAATGCCGAGGGCGAAGGTCAGCAGGTCGGTTTCCTCCAGCTGCCGTTCCACATGGCCAAAGGTTTGTCGCAAACGGTCAAGATGGCCGTGGGGCCCGGTGACGTTCAGAACATCGCCGCGCTGCAGCTGTACTTGAGGGGACATCGGCACCGCCACCCCGCTGCGCTGCACACTGCTCAGAATGCATCCGAATTCCCGCACAATCCTAACCGCGGAGACCATCTGGCCCACTGCCTTTTTGCGGATCACTACCACTTGGCAGGCCTCGGTAACCACATCGAGCAGTTCGCGGTCGGTGATCTCCGGTCCCAAGTGCTCCGGCCCAAACCGCAAGCGGTCCAGAAAGCCAAGCAGCGAGATCCGGTCCCCCAGCTGCAACTCCGTCTTGGGGTCGATGGCGACCCATTCCTCACCTCGCTTGATTTTGTGTATTGCCACCAGGCCCGGTAACTCGACTGATAGCTCCTTGAACGGCACACCAACCAGATCAGGCTGGGTCACCCGGTAAGCTCGCAGCTCGATCTTTTGCAGACCAAAATCGCTCTCGGGTTCCCCCGCACTACGCTCCTCCCGCTCCATCTGAGCGGCCTCTGTCACCAGATCGACGCCCGTTAACTTGGGGATCAAACGAATCAGGACTATCAGACCTACCAGGCCAAAAATGTAGGTGATAGCGTAGCCGGTGGAGATGTTGGTCAGCATTTGCTCGGCGGTCACCCCCGGGGGCGGCAGTACACTGCCCGAGCGGATCGCCTCCTGAGCGGCGGCCAGAGTGGGAGAACTGGTCAGCCCCCCGGCCAGCACCCCGGCCGCCGCCCCTGGCTCCAGCTGCAGCCAGATCGACAGGCTGGCGGACACCGCGAAGCCACATCCAGACACCACCAGTGCCAGCAACATGTAGCGCAGACCGTCCTGACGAATCACCGAAAAAAACCTTGGCCCGGCCTGAAAGCCCACCGAGAAGATGAAAATGACGAAGCCGATGCTTTCCACCGGAGGATCACCGCCGAGCTGAAAATGACCGAAGATCAAACCAACAAACAACACCCCGGCCACCGGGCCAAATTCAAAACCCTTGATTTTAATCTTGCCCACCAGGTAACCGAGGCCAAGCACCAAGAAGAAGACGAAGATCGGATTGCTGTGCAACAGGTCAAGCAAATAGCGCAATATCAATTGAGTCAACATAAGCGTCCTCCCACCCAGATAATAGTCGTCCCTTTGCCGGACGATTTAAGCCGCCTCAGGAACTATACCAATCATTGCCACATGCTCAACCTTAATAGGGGTCGGTAACCCTTTGGCGACAGCACTCGGCTAAACAGCAGAAGAGAAGCAGTACCCCAGGCAAGGAGGCTGCTCATGAAACGCATGACCCTGCAAGCACGTTGGCGATCATCACCATCCGCGTCGGTGGAAAACAACTGTAAGGCTACTGCACCGCTGAAGAACTGGATAACCGTGGGGTTGCATGGTGTTCACTACAGGGGTACATTGAAGTATATGGGGCGCTGGCCGGCGGCCTGCAGCCCTGCCAGAGCGTTCCGGCAGATGAAATGATCGACTGCAACCAGGGAAAGGGAGGAGCATGAACCTCAAAGACTATTTCGACAATACCGAAGGCACCGGCATTCTGGCTACCGCCGACGACCAGGGCAAAGTCGACGCGGCAATCTACGCCCGGCCCCAAGTCATGGATGACGGCTCAATCAGCTTTATCATGCTTGATCGGCTCAGCCATCACAATCTGCAGAGCAATCCTCAAGCAGCCTTTCTGTTTCTCGAAACCGGCGGCCGCTACCAGGGGGTAAGGCTGTTTCTGGAAAAAATCAAAGAAGAGACCGACCCGGAACTGATCGCCAAATATTCCCGTCGTTGTCCAGTTCCCGAGGGCGATCCGGCAAAAGAGCAGAAGTTTCTGGTCGTCTTTCGTGTAAACCGCCTGCTCAAAGTTCTCGGCGGCGACGCTCCCGAGGTATCCATGGCCTAATCCGGCAACCTCGCTGCAGCCAAAAAGCCGGCTCTCCCCAAAAGGGGAAGCCGGCTTTTTATCGTCTAACAAGCGATCTGTGCAAACGCACAGTCAACAGAGGAGGTCTCGCCCTACTTTTTTTACGGAGTGACACGTGGCGCTTGAAGCCTTAAAAGACTAGAATAGTCCCAGATACACGGAATAAAAAAAACAGTCCATGTTTCACAGTTCCAAACCTCCATCTTTTGGCGCGCCTATTCCCTCCTGAATGGCGCGCCCTTTTTTTCTGCCTCAGCATCCCCCTTGCAAATCATTCCTTCTGTTTAGCAAACGAGCGCACCGAGTGGCGGAATAGATCCTCGGCGATTTTCTGTAACTGTGGGGAACACTCCGCCTGACGAAAGTCGCGCCCGGCCGCAAATTTTCGCCAGAAGGGCGGCAACTGCTCCATACGGTGGGCCATGCCCCCTTCCAAGTCAGGATTGATGTAATACATGCGCTGAATACCAGAATTGATGATTCGTGTCAGACACATGGGACAGGGTTCGGTCGAAGTAAACAGAATCAGCCCACCGCACTGACGAGGGTCGTTGCCCGAACTGGAACCGCCCTTCTTCTGCACCCGGTCCTCATAGCGATTAAGCAGATCCATTTCGCCATGCATATCGCTGCGAAAGTAAGGGCTGTACTGGCGGTTGCGCCCCCGCTCCACCACCTCGCCGGTCTTGCCGTCCACCAAACAGGCCCCAATTCCCCCCGAGCCGGCCTTGAGACTGATAATGGCATCCTTTACCGAAAGCATCGTCCCGATAGCGTTCATCGGGCACATAGGACTCAATACGAGCCTGTAGGTCGAGAATGCTCTGCTGCAAAGCGCGCTCCTCGGCCCGCAGGCCGGTGGCACAAAAACAAACCAACAAACAGCACGAAAGAATATTGCCAACAGAGATTCTCAACATGGGCGTCCTAAATTAAAGTTTTCCGTGTAAGGTATTTGGGATGATAAGCTTTTTTAGCTTAATGGAGGATTTTAATCAAGAGTCAGGAGTCTGTCGGACTTGACGGGCCGAAACGAAAAATTGGCTGTTCGAGGCCAGCTTTTCGAGAATTTGAGAGCAAATAGCAGGGCTATTTGGCGAAAATTGTCGGGAATATGGGCCGGTCAGACGATTTTGCAGCCGGTTCATGGTAAGCCCGACAGCCTCCTAGCGAAAGGGTTCGGCAAGCCGTTCTCCACGCCCATAAAGATCAAAGCAACCCTACAGATCCGACCCAGCCTTTAAAGAGCTGCTAAACTGATAGCCAAATACAACCCTAAAGAAAGGTCCGACGATGCAAGAAGCCCTGCTCTACAAAAAATTACCGGACCAGCTGGTGCGCTGCCGACTGTGCGCCCACTGCTGCACCATCGCCGACGGCCACCGGGGTCTCTGCCAAGTGCGCGAGAACCGCGGCGGGACCCTTTACACCCTGGTCTACGGCCGCACCATCAGCCAGGCCGTCGATCCCATCGAAAAAAAGCCCCTCTACCACTTTTATCCCGGCTCGCGATCTTTTTCCATCGCCACCCCGGGCTGTAACTTCCGCTGCGCCTGGTGCCAGAACTGGGAGATCTCGCAGATGCCCCGCGAGCAGCACATGGTCGGTGGCCACCCGGTGCGCCCCGAACAGATCGTCGCTACAGCGCAGCGCAACGGCTGCCGCTCCATCGCCTACACCTACACCGAGCCGACCATCTTCTTCGAATACGCCCACGACACCGCCCGCCTGGCCCGCGCCGCCGGGCTGGCCAACGTCTTTGTCAGCAACGGCTATATGACCGACGAAGCCCTGGATATGGCACGGGACTGGCTCGACGCCGCCAACGTCGACCTCAAGGCCTTTCGCGAAGAAACCTACCGCCGCCACATCGGCGCCAAGCTGCAGCCGGTGCTCGACAGCCTGCAGCGGATGAAGGCCCTCGGCATCTGGCTCGAGGTGACCACCCTCATCGTACCGGGGATTAACGACGACCCGCAGGAGCTGAAAGAACTGGCCGAGTTCGTCTGCCGCGAGCTGGGGGCCGACACCCCCTGGCATATCAGCCGATTCTTCCCCTGTTACCAGATGGCACACACCCCACCCACTCCCGTCGCCACCCTGCACCGGGCCGCAGAGATCGGCCGCGCCGCCGGGCTGCGCCACATCTACCTCGGTAACGTCGCCGAAGAGACCAACACCTTCTGCGCCGAGTGCGGCGAACTAC
>MAXT01000171.1 GCA_001751225.1 Desulfuromonadales bacterium C00003107
CTTTAAATCCCCGGCGGACAAGCAAAGCGACAGCCAGGGCATCGCCCATGCCAAGAGTAGCCGTAGTGCTGGCTGTGGGAGCCAACCCCAAAGGGCAAGCCTCCTCCTTAATAGAGATATCAAGAAAAACATTACCTGCACGGCGCAGGGCGCTGCGAGGGTTGCCGGTCATGGCCACCAACGGTAATCCCATTCGCTTAATGATCGGCAGAATCCGGACGATCTCATCGGTCTCGCCCGAGTTTGAAACGGCGATAACCACATCACCCTTCATCAGCATGCCGAGGTCTCCGTGAATCCCTTCAGCAGGATGCAGAAAAAAAGCCGGTGTGCCGGTAGAAGCCATGGTCGATGCAATCTTCTGACAGATAAGACCCGACTTGCCCATACCAGTGATAACCACTCGTCCCTTGCAGGACAAGAGTATTTCCACGGCCTGCGTGAAGTCGCCATTAATACGACCAGCTAGATCGGAGAGAGCTTGTGCCTCAATCTGCAGCACACGTTTTGCTACATCGATCATTTCATTCATGGAGCCTCAGTTCTCTTAACGATGGAATCAATATCCAGCATCTCCTGCCACAACCCTTTTACCTTGTCCAACGCCAAGGAATTTGCTCCATCGCACAGCGCCCGAGCAGGATCCTGATGCACCTCCCAGAACAGGGCATCAATACCCACAGCTACCGCTGCTCGGGAAAGTGCACCGACAAACTCCCGCTGTCCGCTTGAAGCGGCACCAGAACCGCCAGGCAGCTGCACGGCATGGGTAGCATCGAAGACCACCGGACATCCGCTTTGGCGCATAATGGCCAGCGAGCGCATGTCAACGACCAGGTTGTTATAGCCAAAGGTCGTCCCTCTCTCCGTCAGCAGGACATTCTGGTTCCCCGTCGAAGCGATCTTGGCAACCACATTGGTCATATCCCAGGGCGCAAGAAACTGTCCTTTTTTCACGTTGACCACCCGACCGCTGTTACCGGCGGCGATCAACAGGTCGGTCTGCCGGCAGAGAAAGGCCGGAATCTGAATAACATCGAGCACCTGAGCGGCTGCTGTAACTTGCGAGACATCGTGAACATCGGAAACCACCGGCAAACCCAGTTCGTCCTTGACCCTCTGTAAAATCCGCAAGCCCTCCGACAGGCCCGGACCACGAAAAGCATCAATTGAGGTACGATTAGCCTTATCAAAAGACCCCTTGAAGATCAAAGCTCCACCCAGTTCATCAGCCATCGCCTTTAAGCTGCGGGCAATACCCAGGGTGGTGTCTTCATCTTCGATAACGCAGGGTCCGGCCACCAATACCAAGGGATGTCCAGCGCCGAAAGTCACCTCGCCCACCGTTACTTCACGCACCATGTCAGTCCTCACTTTGACCCTTCAGGCAGACCCCGACAAATGATTCAAAAAGGGGATGGGGATCCATCGGTTTGGAACGAAATTCTGGGTGGAACTGACAACCCAAAAACCAGGGATGCTCTTTCAGCTCAACGATCTCCACCAGATCCGCATCCGGATAAGTGCCAGAGATAACCAGCCCAGCTTTACTTAACTGATCGCGATAGAGATTGTTAAATTCATAGCGATGGCGATGGCGCTCGGTGATATCTCCCTGGCCGTAAATGCGCCGCCCCAAGGTGTCTTTTTCCAGAGAACAAGGACAGGCTCCAAGGCGCATGGTTCCACCTTTGCGCGAGATCTTCTTTTGGCTTTCCATAATATGAATCACGGGGTTTTTAGCATCTTCTTTAAATTCACTGGAATAGGCGTCTTCAATACCGCACACATTGCGAGCATATTCGACAACAGCCATCTGCATACCGAGACAAATACCGAAAAAGGGCACCTTGTTCTCTCTGGCGTAACGGATGGCAGCGATTTTCCCTTCGCTGCCGCGCTGGCCGAAACCGCCCGGCACCAGGATTCCGTCGACCTCGGCAAAAGTATCGCCCACACCGTGCCGCTCAAGGGTTTCGGAATCGATATAGGTCAGCTTCACTCGGCAATCATTGGCGATACCGCCATGGGTCAAAGCCTCGGCCAAGGATTTGTAACTTTCGGTCAATTCCACATACTTGCCGACAATGGCGATAGTAATCTCTGACGCCGGTTCCTTGACGCGCTTATTAATCAATTTCCAGGCGGAAAGGTCAGGCGCCTTAGTCCAGATATTAAGATATTCAGTAATTCGCTCATCAAGCCCTTCTTCGTGCAAAGCAATAGGCAGATCATAAATACTCGGCACATCCCGAGCGGTAATCACCGCATCCTCGGGAACATTGCAGAACAGGGCAATTTTAGCCTTCATGTCCCGCGGGATTTCGCGATCACAACGACACAGCAGAATATCGGGCTGAATACCGATTTCACGCAGTTCCTTGACGCTGTGTTGGGTCGGCTTGGTTTTCAACTCACCGGCCGTAGGGATATAGGGCACCAGGGTTAGATGAATATACAGCACGTTTTCCCGGCCGCGATCAGCACGAAACTGGCGAATCGCCTCCAGAAAAGGCAGCGATTCAATATCACCGACGGTACCGCCGATCTCGACGATGGCAATATCTATATCCTTGGAGTTATCCAGAATCTTACTTTTTATCTCGTTAGTGATATGAGGAATAACCTGGACCGTACCACCGAGATAATCCCCACGCCGCTCTTTACGAATGACCGAATCGTAGACCTGACCGGTAGTAAAATTCGATTTTTTGGACAACTTAGCCGAAGTAAAACGCTCGTAATGCCCCAAATCAAGATCGGTTTCGGCGCCATCATCAGTGACAAAAACCTCGCCATGCTGAAAAGGACTCATGGTGCCTGGGTCTACATTGATATAAGGGTCCATCTTCTGCATGGAAACCCGCAACCCACGGGCCTCCATGAGAGCGCCGATGGAAGCCGCCGATAATCCTTTCCCCAGGGAGGAAACAACGCCACCGGTAATGAACAGAAACTTGGTCTTCATAAAAACTCCTCCCCCAGGGCAAACCGGGAATTAATCGGAAATCAAAAGGTGGTACCTTTATTACAAACAGAGAATTTTACACCCATGGCAAGCAAATGGAAACCCCCATTTTCATGCTTATCGGATATCCTTGCTCTTCAATAACATCTCGACCCGCGGAACATCCTCCGGCGTATCGACTCCGATGCACACCTGATCCGTTTCAATCACACGAATTCGGTAACCATGCTCCAAGGCCCGCAACTGTTCCAGCTTTTCGAGTTGCTCCAAGCGGCTTTCCGGCATAGCGGCAAAACGAAGCAAAAAATCACGACGATAGACATACAGGCCAATATGCTTGAACGCGCCAATATCGGCCATCGACGCAGCAGAAGTTTGCCACTCTTCGCGGGGAAAAGGAATGGGAGATCGGGAAAAATAGAGGGCATCGCCTGCGTGATCGGTGACCACCTTGACCACATTTGGATCGCGAAATTCCTGCCAGTCAGAAATAGCCGTTTTCAAGGTTCCCATGGGAATGGAAGGGTCATCACGCAAGGGAGCCACTGCCGCATCGATCATCGCGGGGGCAATCAGAGGCTCGTCCCCCTGAACATTAACCACCAGATCGGCCTCCAGTTCATGGGCGACCTCAGCCAGGCGGTCGGTGCCAGAGGCATGATCTTCGCGGGTCATCCACGCTTCTCCGCCAAAGGCTGTCACCGCCTGATAAATCCGCTGATCATCCGTAGCAACGATGACACGGTTAATGGTTGCCGAACTGCCGACGCGCTCATATACCCGCTCGATCATGGTTTTACCAGCGATTTTCACCAGAGGCTTGCCCGGAAAACGGGTCGAAGCAAAACGGGCAGGAATAATGGCAGTAATCCGCATATAAAATCCTCTCAAAACGCACGCTAAATTCGAATCGTAGCCTAAAGAAAACAGCCTTGGTTGTCAAGAAACACCCTGATAAGTCGGCACGCTTTTTTCATACAGGTCGCACGCTAAATTGCCTTTGAGTTTCCACATAGACAATACCCTGATTGTCTTCTCGAGAATAGCCACCCTAATCGAATAAATTTGCACGCCCCAATACAGCTCGACCAAAACAGCCAATCTAATTTATGCCCACTAATTAACCAGGCAAAAAAGCCACGATTATTATCACGGCCTAACGATTTTCTGTTTTCGCTTCGCGAGATCCCGCAACCATTAAATAAAGCCAAGCTTTTATTTGATTCAGTAATGATTTAGAAAGTTGCATTTACTTCTGCATTGTCAAATACCAATCAAGCTTAGAGTCATACCAAATAACCCACAAAGCACACAATAGGATTTGCTTTGACTAATCCTATACTTACTGCTTTGTGCCAATTGTATTGTATGCCTTTTGTTGACTGACCACATATGTTAAGTTCGTTTGATATTTTTCCTGGCACAGGTTGCTATAACCTTCGCTAGACTATAGTCTGCCCTTTCTGAAAAATGTGACAATGCTCATCCCAGCATTAAAAATCGCCTCTCGCTGGTCGACCGGATATAATTTGGTCGGTTTGCTGTTGTTTTTGTGTATTCCTTGCTTGGATGGCTGGTCCTCCACTATCTGGGCGGCGGATTATGTATCAAACAATCCATCCTCTCAATCCGTTCAATCAGCACCAACCGACGCTTCCCTCTCGGAAGCAGTAGTCCAGTTGCCGCCGGTTAATGTTGTGGCCAGCCCGGAACCGATGACCGGGCAAGGCACTAGCATTCAGGGTGAAATCCTTGAAAAACTGCCGCTACGCAACAACAGTATCAATGAAGCACTCACCATCCTGCCGGGCGTTCAATTCAGCGAAACGGCCAACCTATCCACCCGGGGAGGGGAAATTTTGCCGCCCCAAGTATCTATATCCGGCGGCAAAATCTTTGACAACAACTTCACCATCGACGGTGTCAGTAACAACAGCCTGCTCGACCCGGACGGAGAAACCAGTCCGGTATTAAACAATGACCTTCCTGGACACGCCCAAGAACTGTTCCTCGATGCTTCTCTGATTGAAAAGATAACAGTTTACGATAGCAACGTGTCCGCACGTTTCAGT
>MAXT01000172.1 GCA_001751225.1 Desulfuromonadales bacterium C00003107
GGATAGAGGATGACGCTCCTGTAGAGCCGGCCTGGCAGACCATCGACCCGCAGGGGGTGGACAAACACTTGAGCGGCCTCCTCCACCGGAAACGGGCTCGGCTCTGGGCCTTGGTTCTTGAGGCGCGAGGCCTGCCCTGCCGCCTGGAACAGCAAGGAGGTCGCTGGCAGCTATGGGTGCCAGAAAAAGAACAGGCCCGGGCTCTCGACGAACTGCACCGCTACGAAACGGAGAACCATAACTGGCCGCCAACATTGGCACCACCGGTGCCCCTTAAAAGCAACAGCCTCATCACCCTGTCGCTGCTGGCCCTGCTCGGCATCTTTCACAACCTGGGCAGTTTGCACATTCCCGAGATTCACAGCCTGAACATCGATTGGCTGCAACTCGGCAACGCCGATGCCGGAGCGATTCGTGCCGGCCAATGGTGGCGGGCCGTCACTGCCCTGACCCTGCATGCCGACGGCCTGCATCTGCTCGGCAACCTGCTGATCGGCGGTTTTTTTATCGATCGTTTGAACCGTGAAGTCGGAAGCGGTCGCGGCTGGACCCTGGTGCTTCTTGCCGGTACCCTGGGCAACCTGATCAACGCGTTGATGCAACCGGCCATCCACCGCTCCGTCGGCCTATCGACAGCGGTATTCGGTACCGTCGCCATTCTGGCGGTGCGAAGCGCCCGCCACCATCGCCACTCCCTGCGGCAGCGCTGGCCCCTACCTCTGGCCGCAGCCCTTGCATTGCTCGGCCTGCTCGGCAGCGGCGGCGAGTTAACCGATCTCGGCGGTCACCTAATGGGCTTTGTTGCCGGGCTGGGCCTCGGATGGCTGAGCTGCCTGCTCTGGCCTAGCGAACACGGCACTGACCGCTGGAGCAATCTACTGGCGGGGCTGGGCAGCGCGGCTCTGGTTGTCGGTGCCTGGCTGGCGGCACTCAATCAGTAACTCAAAACCCCGCTGAATACAAAGCCGCCCCGAGTAACTATCTCGGGGCGGCTTTTACAGTTTTTATCCTGGGATCAGGTCCGTTTCGCCTGCCGCTCTGCTTGCCACAGACCGAGCAGCAACAGCCCGACCCCGACACAAATAGCGATATCGGCCACGTTAAAGGCCGGCCAATGGTATCGGTACCAGTGCACATCGAGGAAGTCGATCACCTCGCCGAGCCGCACCCGATCCACCAGGTTGCCCAAGGCGCCGCCGAGGACCAGACTCAGGCCGACCTGCTGACCCCGCTGATAATCCTCAACCTGGCGCAAATACCAGAGGATACCGACCACCGCCAGCAGAGCCACGCCAATAAAGAACGGCACCCGAAAGGCGCTGTCGGAGAACATGCCAAAGGCCGCACCCTTGTTGCGCACATGGGTGATATGGAAAAAATTCTCCACGACCTCCAGGGACTCGTAGAGAGAGAAGCGGCGATCGATGAAGATCTTGCTGAGTTGGTCAAAAAAGACCACCAACCCGGCGATGGGCAGCGCCAGGCGCAACCGGTTTATCATCATGAGGCTGCCAGAGCCTCCCGGCAACGCTGGCAAGCGCCGGGATGAGTCTCATTGGCACCAACGGTGACCGAGTAGTTCCAGCAGCGCTCGCACTTGTCTCCCTGGGCCTTTTCGATAAGGATCTTAAGGCCAGGCACAGCCTCGCCAACCTGGGAAGTTTCCAAGTTAGTGGCGAGTTCCGCCTGGGAAACGATAAACAGGGTTGCCAACTCTTCTTTATAGGCGGCGAGTAGCTCGGCCACTGGCCCTGCCGGTGCCTCCAGCACAACACGTGCGTCGAGGGAATGACCTATCAGCTTGTCGTTGCGGGCCAACTCCAGAGCTTTGCTCACATCGGAACGAACAGCTAGTAATTGCTGGTATCGCTCGTTAAGAGCGGTATCGACCAGACTGTTTTCAAAGCGGGGGAACCGAGCTAAATGCACACTCTCTTCCCGTTCGCCGGGCAGGTACTGCCAAACTTCCTCGGCGGTAAAGGACAGTACTGGGGCGATGAGCCGGGTCAGTGCATCGAGAATCCGGTACATGGCGGTCTGGGCGCTACGCCGTGCCAGGCTTCTGGGCGGCGAAATGTACAGTCGGTCCTTAAGCACGTCGAGATAAAAGGAGCTCATCTCAACGCTGCAGAAGTTGTGCACCGCGTGGTAGATAACGTGAAATTCGTAATCGTCGTAGGATTTCTCCACCCGGACGACCAAATCCTCCAACTGACCGAGGGCCCAGCGATCGGTCTCCAGCAAATCACTATCCGCGACGCTATCCGTCGCCGGATCGAAATCGTGGATATTGCCGAGAATGTAGCGGGCGGTGTTGCGAATCCGCCGGTAAGCGTCGGAGATGCGCTGTAGGATCTCCTGGCTGACACGAATATCGTCCCGATAGTCCTGAGCCGCCACCCACAGGCGTAGAATCTCGGCGCCGAACTTCTTGATGATCTCCTCAGGGGCGACCACGTTGCCAGAAGACTTGGACATCTTCTTGCCCTGGCCGTCGACAACGAAACCGTGGGTCAGTACCGCCTTGTAGGGAGCCACACCGCGGGTGCCGACGGAGGCGAGTAGGCTGGAATGGAACCAGCCGCGATGCTGGTCGCTGCCTTCCATGTAGAGATCCGCCGGGGTGTTGAGATAGTCACGATCTTCCAGTACCGCGGCGTGGGAAACTCCGGAATCGAACCAGACGTCAAGGATGTCAGTCTCCTTGACGAATTCGCCACCGCCGCAGGAGGGACAAGCTGTGCCGGCCGGCACCAGTTCGGAGGCCTCCTTCTCAAACCAGATATCGCTGCCCGCCTCTTCGAAGAGGTCGGCCACGTGATGCATGAGCTTGCCGTCGGTCATCGCTTCGCGGCAGCTGGCGCAATAGAAGATGGTGATCGGCACCCCCCAGCTGCGCTGGCGGCTGATGCACCAGTCGGGACGTTTTTCGATCATGCCGTAGATGCGTTCCTGCCCCCAGCGGGGAATCCACTGCACATCGTTGATGTGCTGCAGAGCCTTCTCCCGCAGATCATTGGCGGCCATGGAGACGAACCACTGCTCGGTAGCGCGAAAGATGACCGGCTTTTTACAGCGCCAGCAGTGAGGATAACTGTGAGAGACCTTGCCCAACTTGAGCAAAGCGCCGACCTCCTCCAACTTGGCGTTGACCGCATCGTTGGCATCGGCCAGCTTCATGCCGCCGAACAATTCCAGATCCTTTACGTATTTGCCGTAATCGTTGACCGGGTTGAGAATTTCCAAGCCGTAAGCGAGTCCGACCACATAGTCGTCCTGACCGTGACCGGGGGCGGTATGCACGCAGCCGGTACCGGCCTCGAGGGTGACGTGATCGCCTAGAACCAGCAACGAGTCCCTCTGATAAAAGGGATGCCGGCAGACCTTGCGTTCGAACAGCTTGGCGTCGAAAGTGGTCACAATCTGATAGTCGTCGATAGCCAGTTCGCTCATGACACCAGCGACCAGCCCTTCGGCCATCACCAGCAGCTCATCACCGGCTTCAACCACGGCATAAGGCAGTTCTGGATTGAGGCAAACCGCCAGGTTGGCCGGAATAGTCCAGGGGGTAGTGGTCCAGATGACAAAGGACAGGGGCCGGCCAGCCAACTCCATCAGCTCCTCGGGCAGCTCATCGGCAAAGGGAAACTTAACGAAGATGGACGGCGAGGTATGGTCGGCGTACTCGACTTCGGCCTCAGCCAGAGCGGTGACGCAGGAAGAACACCAGTGGATCGGCTTCTTGCCCTTAAACAAGCCACCGCGCTCGGCAAAATGAGCCAACTCGCGGGCGGTGGAGGCTTCGTAGTGCTCGGTCATGGTCAGGTAAGGACGGTCCCATTCGCCAAACACACCGAGACGCTCGAACTCCTCACTCTGGATTTTGACCCACTCGGCGGCATACTCGCGACAAGCCTTGCGAATCTCGGTCTTGCTCATATCGCGCTTTTTCTTGCCAAGCTTCTTGTCGACCATCAGTTCGATGGGTAAGCCGTGGCAGTCCCAGCCCGGTACGTAAGGGGCGTAAAACCCCTGCATACGGCGGCTTTTAAGCACCACGTCCTTAAGAATCTTATTCAGCGCATGTCCGATATGGATGTGGCCGTTGGCATAGGGAGGGCCATCGTGCAAAGTGAAGTTAGGCAGTTCCTTACCCGTCTCTTCGAGCTTCTGATAGAGCCCTTCGGTCTGCCACTTCTCGAGCATCTCCGGTTCCCGTTTGGGCAGATTGCCCCGCATAGGGAAATCAGTTACCGGCAGATTGAGGGTCGTTTTATAATCCATATCGCTGCTCCCGCGTCGCTTTCATGGGTGAAAATCAAGTCAAGTAAGTTAGCAAAACAGCCGTATAAGTACAAGAAAAAAGGCCTCCAAGAGGAGGCCTGCATTCCGGCATCAGATGCCGCTAGTGCCTCTGTTGGGCGCTGGACGACAGCAACTAAAAACAAGGCTTAACCTTGATGCTTTCGCAAAAGGTCATGAGATAGCTAAGCAAAAATTTCGATCTACAAGGCGTAGTGGTTTTTCAGGGGTGAAGGCATACATAGTGTATGTCGAAGTCCTGAAAAGGCACTGCAACGTAGTAGGTTGGACTTTTTGCGACGCCATCAACCTTCGACCTCCGTCAAACCAAGCAGGCTTCTCCGCAGAAGGTTGGAGATATTGGTTCCCGACTGCTTAGCAAGCTTCTTTAGTTGCTCCATCTCGCGGTCGTTGATGCGACAGGAGACAATAAAATTTTTAGGATTTTCAACGGATTTACCCATAACATACCCTCCCATAAACTATGTCAAACAGATCAGGCTTCAAGCCTGGGTCATGACCAACTCAATACACGCAGACGTATACGTCACTGCAAAGCTGTTGCCACAACCCTATTTCTCGCCTAATTTTTTAAATTACCCCATCATTCCAGACACTTGCCATGCATAGCAGAAAACAACCCTAATGTTGTCGGTTCCTGTCCAGCGTCTCAATCAGACACAATCCGCACCGGAGCGCTACAATTCTACCCTTGCTCGTGACTACTGCAACCCCTTGCAACCATCTCCAAGGACCGCGTCCCAACACAAAAAAAGCGCCCGCCACACACTGCGACAGACGCTTATTTTTCTAGAACAGCACTAATCAATACTGTTAGCAGACTGACCAACGGACGCCAAACGGTCGAGCAAGCAATAGAGGGTTTCATGCAGGCGCTCAAAGACCGCCGGCGGTGCCGCCAGCATCTGCTCGGCACTCTGCACGTAGCTGCCGGGCACAATATCCTCGCCGCAATGATCGATGAGTCGCCGCATACTGTCTGCGGTGACCTCAAAGTGAAATTGCAGGCCGAGCACCCGTTGGTCGTAGAGAAAGGCTTGTTGGGCACAGGCACTGCTACTGGCCAGGCAGACCGAGCCAGAAGGTAGCTCAAAGGTATCGCCGTGCCAGTGATAGGCCTGAAGAGGTTCGTCCAAATCACCGAACAAACGCGATTGACGGCCCGCTTCAGTCAAAGACAGAGGCCACCAGCCGATCTCCCTTTCAGGGCCGGCATATACCGGTGAACCGAGCCGGTCGGCCAGCAACTGGGCACCGAGACAGATGCCAAGCAGGGTCTTATCAGCGGCAAGCGCCTGATCGATGCAGGCCTTTTCCGCGGCTAGCCAGGGATGTTGCAGTTCCTGGTATATATTCATCGGCCCGCCCATGATTAGCAGCCAGTCGAAAACATCCAGCGACGGTAGTGCCTCACCGGCATAGAGTCGACTGATGACCAGGGAGTGACCTCGTTTCGCCGCCCAGTCGGCGATGGCCGCCGGCCCTTCGAATGGCACATGTTGCAGGCAGTGAATACGCATTGTGTTTCTCCTCGGTTATAGCGTCGGCGACAGAAAGACCTCCATGCCCCCCTCCTCCACCAGGGTAAAGGTCACATTGGTGCCCTGGCCGAGACAGCTTTCGGCCATCATCTGACCGCCATGGGCCTCTACGATATTCTTGGCGATGGTCATGCCGAGCCCCAGGCCACCGGCCGCTGAGTTGGAGGCATCGACCCGGAAAAACTTGTCAAACACCCTTTCCAGCTGTTCCGGGGACATCCCGATCCCCTGGTCCTCGACCGAAACCCGGAATTCAGGACCCAGCTTGTGCCCCTTTATCGAGATCCGGCCGCCGTCGGGAGAAAACTTCACCGCGTTGCTGAGCACGTTGTCCAGTACCTGGA
>MAXT01000173.1 GCA_001751225.1 Desulfuromonadales bacterium C00003107
ACCTTGCCGTCCGCCGGCGACACAACCGCCGACTCTTCGGCCTCTACATGGCGCTCGGGGTTACGGAAAAAATAGACCGTAAACAGGGTCAAAGCCAAGGCCAGAACAGTTAGCGTCCCCCAACTGAGCAGCGCAAAGACCAGAGTGACAAAAGCGAAAAGAGCGATAAAGGGGTAACCTTCAGAAGCAACGGGTTGATGCTGGTTTTTCATAGTGAATATCCTTGCCTGAAGCACACCGATGGGCCGAAAGGTCTGTCTTTCGATTCCAAAGCGGTTAGGTTAATTAATGGGTTACTTGGCCGACGTGTCGTCCCCAAGAAAGTTCATCATGCCACACGGGCGGCCGCCAACCTCCTCAACAAGATGCTCGGCGCTCTAACGGTGGCTAGCGGTCATAACCGGCAATCCTGCCTGCCTTGTCAAACAGAACAGCCGTTATTGACCGCGGCCTATGACTACAGGACCGGAGCGCACCAATTCCTTGATGCCCATGGGCTTGAGCAGATTGATGACCGCGTCTAGCTTGGTTGGCGAACCCGTTACTTCCAGGGTATAAGAGCGCGGCGTTACATCAACCACCTTGGCGCGAAAGATATCAACAATGCGTAAAACCTCGGCGCGAGTCTCCTCCTCAGCAGCCACCTTGATCAGGGCCATTTCCCGTTCGACATAGTCCTGACCGGTAAAATCCGTCACCTTGATGGTATCGATCAACTTATTAAGTTGTTTGTTGATCTGTTCCAGAATCCGATCGTCGCCGCGGGTGACAATGGTCATGCGGGAAACGCTCGGATCGAGGGTCGGCGCCACGGACAGGCTCTCGATATTAAAGCCACGTCCAGAAAAAAGCCCCGCCACTCGGGTCAGGACACCAAACTCGTTTTCCACCAAAACCGAAATGGTATGTTTCATGGTTTCAAAGCACTCCATAGATTTGCGCAGGCCACCGGCTAGGAAGCCAGCACCATCTCGTTGATTGCCGCTCCGGCTGGCACCATGGGCATAACGTTTTCTTCCCGGTCGACCTTGAACTCCATGAGCACCGGACCAGGGGTTGCCAGGGCCTTGCGAATTACATCACCGACCTCTTCTGGCCGAGTGGCGCGGAGACCGGTGGCGCCATAGGCTTCAGCCAGTTTGACAAAATCGATGGGCAGTTCCATGGTCGTCTCGCTGTAGCGGCGATCAAAGAACATCTCCTGCCACTGGCGCACCATACCGAGATAATTATTGTTGAGAATAGCGATCTTCACCGGCAACTTGTACTGCACCAGGGTCGCTAGTTCCTGAGAATTCATCTGAAAGGAGCCGTCCCCGGAGATGTCGATGACCTGCCGTTCGGGAAAAGCCGCCTGGGCACCGACCGCTGCCGGCAAGCCATAGCCCATGGTCCCCAAGCCACCAGAGGTGAGGAAGGTACGGGGCTGACTGAAGGCAAAGAACTGGGCGGTCCACATCTGATGTTGACCGACTTCGGTAGTGATGATGGCGTCATCGGCGGTCAACTCCCTCAGCTGTTCGATAACATACTGAGGCTTGATGATAGTTTCACTGGCCTGATAGCCCATGGGATGGCTGTTCTTCCAAGCGGTGATCTCCGTCCGCCAGGCTGCGGAGCCATCGACCATAGACGCCAACTCCTCGCGCCGTTCGCCTAGAGTGACGTTAAGCTTTTGCAGCACATCCTTAAGATCGCCAACGATGGGCAAATCGACCCGAACGTTCTTTTTGATAGAAGTGGGATCGATGTCGATGTGAATGATCTTGGCGTGGGGAGCAAAAGAAGCGATCTTGCCGGTCACCCGATCATCGAATCGAGCACCCACCGCAATGAGCAGATCAGAGTTGGTCACCGCCATGTTGGCATAATAGGTACCGTGCATACCAAGCATGCCCAGAGCCTGAGGATGGCGTTGGGGAAAAGCGGACATACCCATCAAGGTGGTAGTCACCGGCGCCTGGGTCATCTCGGCAAAGGCCAGCAGATCCTCCGAGGCATCGGCTCCGGTAGCACCGCCACCGACGTAGAGCACCGGCTTACGAGCCGCCAGAATCATGCGAGCGGCCTTCTCCATCTGACGTACATTTCCGCTGTAAGTCGGCTTGTATCCGCGCAATTCGACCTTTTCAGGATACTCGAACTTGGCGCTGGCCACCTGAATATCCTTGGGTAGATCGATCAAAACCGGACCGGGCCGCCCGGTGCGGGCAATGTAGAAAGCCTGCTTGACGATACGGGCCAGATCCTGGATGTCCTGAACCAGATAGTTGTGTTTGGTAATGGAGCGGGTGATACCGATAATGTCCACCTCCTGAAAGGCGTCGTTGCCAATCAGCGGTGTCGGCACCTGGCCGGTGATAATCACCATCGGCACCGAATCCATGTAAGCGGTGGCGATACCGGTAACGGTGTTGGTTGCACCTGGCCCACTGGTGGCGATGGCCACCCCGACCTTGCCGGTGGTGCGGGCATAGCCATCGGCGGCATGCACCGCAGCCTGCTCATGACGAGTCAAAATATGGTGGATGGGATAATCCGCAATATCGTGATAGATGTTGATGACCGTACCGCCGGGGTAGCCGAAAACAGTTTCGACCCCTTCCTGCTGCAGGCATTCCAACAAAATCTGTGATCCGGTTTTTTTCACAAACAGCCTCCTACCGCTCTATGCACATCAACTAAATCAAAAAATGTGTATCCCTCAGTCCGCCGTACACACGGCGCCGGTATTGGCCGACGTTACCACAGCAGCGTAACGGGACAACCAGCCTTTCTTAATTTTCGGCTCGGGACGCACCCAGTTAGCCCGGCGATCGGCCAATACCGCATCGCCCACCAGAAGCTCCAGACGTCGCTGGGGGATATTGAGGCGGATCGCATCGCCGTCCTCAACCAGGGCGATGGGGCCGCCGACCATAGCTTCGGGCGAAATGTGCCCAATGCAGGGACCCCGGGTGCCTCCAGAGAAGCGTCCGTCCGTGATCAGGGCCACACTGTCGCCCAGACCGAGGCCCATCAGAGTAGCCGTTGGCGCCAGCATTTCGCGCATACCAGGCCCGCCTTTGGGACCTTCATAGCGGATCACCACCACATCGCCGGCAACAACCTGACCACTCATCAACGCTTCCATGGC
>MAXT01000174.1 GCA_001751225.1 Desulfuromonadales bacterium C00003107
GCGTAAGGACTATACAAAGGTGCAGCGCCGGGTGCTGGCCGATCTGGCGGCGGTTGAGTATCCTGTGACGCCTATCATACCCTTTATGAATACGGTGCATAACCGGGTAGCGGTGGAGATCGCCCGCGGTTGTACCCGCGGTTGTCGTTTTTGCCAGGCCGGTTATATCGGCCGTCCGCTACGAGAGCGGAGCCTGGAGCAGATTGTCGACGTTATCGACCGCTCCCTGGGGCATTCGGGCTACGATGAAGTTTCCCTGCTTTCCCTGTCGACGGGGGATTACAGTTGTATCGGTCCCTTGCTCAAAGGGCTGATGGATCGTTATCGCGAGGAGCGGATCGCCGTCTCCCTGCCGAGCCTGCGCGTCGGCTCGCTGACCAGCGAACTGATGGAAGAGATCAAAAAGGTTCGTAAGACCGGCTTTACCCTCGCTCCTGAAGCCGGCAGCGAACGGCTGCGGCAATTGATCAATAAGGGGATCAGCGAGGAGGACCTGCTGGTTGCGGCCGATAGCGCCTTTTCCCTTGGCTGGCGAGTTATTAAGCTCTATTTCATGATCGGTCTGCCTACGGAGCAAGAGGTCGACTTGGATGCCATCGTCGATCTTGCGGCACGGGTCAAGCGTATCGGCAAGGGGACACCCGGCGGTGCCGATGTTAACGTTTCCGTTTCGACCCTGGTGCCCAAGCCCCAGACCCCCTTCCAATGGCAGCGCCAGATCGGTATCGACGAAACTCTGGCCAAGCAGGATATGCTGCGGCAAAAGTTGCGCAGCAAAAAGCTGCGTCTCAAGTGGCACGAGGCGCAACTCTCTTTTGTCGAGGGAGTTTTCGCTCGCGGCGACCGGCGTTTGGCTCCGGTGCTGGAGCGCGCCCTGGCCCTCGGCTGCCGTTTCGACAGCTGGCGGGAACACTTTCGCTTTGATCTCTGGCAGCAAGCTTTTGCCGATTGCGGCATCGATCCAGAATGGTATCTGCGCGAGCGAGCCACGGATGAAATTCTGCCTTGGGACCATATCGATTGCGGGGTCTCCCGACAGTACCTGCTTGACGAGTGGCAGCAGGCCTTGAGTGGCACGGCAACGGTCGATTGCCGGGACGGGGGTTGCACCAATTGCGGCGTATGTGATTTTGAGACGGTACGGATGCGTTATGCCACCGACCATGGTGAGCAGGCTGCGGTTGCTGTCAAGCCGGTTGTCGCCACGCCGGTTGTCGCTGAAGATTCTCCCGAGGACGAGGAGCCGTGCAAGGTGCGTCTGTGGGTAAGCAAGCTCGGACGGGGTCGCTTCGTCGGCCATCTTGAATTCATGACCGTCTTTCATCGGGCGGTGCGTCGGGCGGGACTGCCGATCCGCTATTCCCGCGGTTTTCATCCGGCTCCGCAGATCTCCTTTCCCGACGCCTTGCCGACCGGGGTCGAGAGCGAAACCGAGATCATCGATCTCAAGCTATGTTATCCGCAGGTGGCGCAAGAGCTGGCGGCGGTTCTCAATGCCCAGCTACCGACAGGTTTTGCCGTGGAGCAGGCCGAAGTCGTGCCCTGGAAGACGCCGGCACCGTCCCTGTGTATTGAGGAAACGACATACAGCCTTCCGCTGGGCGAGCAAGCTCCGGCAGATCTTGCCGAGCGTATCGCCCGCTTTCTAGCCGCCGAAGAGGTATATGCGCCGCGGCTGAAGAAAGGCCGGGAGCAGCAGGTTGAGGTGAGGGCCTGGGTGACCGACCTGCAATGGCGGGACGGTGTCCTGCTGTTGAAGCTGAGCAAGGGTAGCCCGACCCTGCTGACCGGTCATTTGCTCGATCTGGCACCGGAAAAGACGGGCGTGCTTGGTCTGCGCAAGACGGCGGTGCGACTTCGCGAGCCCCTTTCAAAATAAATTTATCGGTTAGTATTCTTATAGATTCACGCATCAGGAGAACAGAGACTATGACCAAAGAGCTGGTCATCAATACCACCTCCCATGAAACCCGGGTGGCGCTGCTGGAGAACGGCCACATTGCGGAGCTCTATATCGAGCGCATTCGTGAGCGGGGTATCGTCGGTAATATCTATAAGGGCAAGGTGCTGCGGGTGTTGCCCGGCATGCAGGCCGCTTTTGTCGATATCGGTTTGGAAAAGGCCGCCTTTCTCTATGTAGCGGATGTCCTCGACGAGGTTCAGGGGGTGGAGCGCTATATTAACGAGGGTAGCACCCTGGCCGAAGGCGGTAAGGAAGAAGCGCCGATACTGCCGCCCATTCAGGATCTGCTGAAGGAGGGACAGGAGGTGCTGGTGCAGGTTTCCAAGGAGCCTATCGGCACCAAGGGAGCACGTATCACGGCCCATATCTCCCTGCCGGGCCGGCATCTAGTCTATATGCCGACCGTCGATCATGTAGGGATTTCGCGGCGTATCGAAAGTGAAGACGAGAAAGAGCGCCTGCGCACAATGGTCGAGGCCATTCGCCCGGAAGGGGCGGGCTTTATCGTTCGCACCGTTTCCGAAGGCAAGAGCGAGGAAGAGTTGCGCTCCGATATGGAGTTTTTATCCGGGTTGTGGAAAGACATCTGTAGTCTGCAACGAGGTAATCCTGCCCCCTGTCTGATCTATTCGGACCTTGATGTGATCAGCAAGGTGTTGAGGGATATTCTTACCGAGGACGTGCGACGCATTGTGGTCGATTCCAAACAGGAATACGGTAAGATCGTTCAGTTTATCGAGACCTTCATGCCTAGCCTCGAGTACAGCATCGAACTGTACCAGGGCCAGGAGCCGGTGTACGAATCCTTCGGTCTCGAAACGGAAATCGCCCGTGCTCTTGGCACCCGAGTGTGGCTGAAGAGCGGCGGCTACATCATCATCGAGCAAACCGAAGCCCTGACCGCCATCGACGTCAATACCGGCCGCTTTGTTGGCAAGCGCAACCTTGAAGATACTATTCTTAAGACCAACCTCGAGGCGGTGCGGGAGGTTGCCTTTCAGTTGCGGCTGCGCAATATTGGCGGGTTGATCATCATCGATTTCATCGACATGGGAAAAGAGACCCACCGGGAGAAAGTTTACCTGGCGCTGGAAGAGGCGCTGCGACCCGACCGGGCCAAGACCAACATTCTCAAGATCTCCGAGTTGGGCTTGGTGGAAATGACCCGCAAGCGGGTACGGGAGAATCTGACCCGAACTCTTTGCGAGCCGTGCCCCTATTGCGAGGGCAAGGGCTATGTCAAGAGTCGTCCCACCATGGTGTATGAGGTCTTTCGCCAGTTGCGACGTGACATTGGCAGTCTTCCGGGCAAGCAGGTAACCCTGTTGGTGCATCCCGACCTCGCCTCTATGATCTGTGATGAGGAGCGTTGCGAAATCGACGATCTAGAGACCCGCTTCGGCAAGCAGGTGGCTATCACCGCCCGTTTCGATTATCACCGGGAGCAGTTTGACATCGTCGCCAGTTAGTGGTCAGTGGGAAACGATTCTTTTTCGCCAAAACGGTGTTAATCTGCGGGCTTGCGTGTGCGGCGCACCGATGTGCGCCTCTGTGCAATCCCTTGATTTCCCGCCTGCGATGAAAAATTCCTCGTTTCCAATCTAAAACGTGGGTCGGTTTGGTGGCGGTTGCGACTACTGAACCGCTTTGCGGCTTGTTGTGCAGGCAAAGTGTTTTTGCTTGACAGGGGTGCAGACCGGGGCTATATTGCCTGTTCTGTAAAAATAACAATATATGAGAGCGAGGTGAAACAATATGTATGCGGTGATCAAGACCGGGGGAAAACAATACAAAGTATCCGAAGGTGATCTGCTCAAGATCGAGAAGATTGAAGGTGCAGTGGGTGACACTGTAGCGATGAGCGAGGTTCTCATGGTCGGCGGAGAAGAGGTTAAAATCGGAACACCTCTATTG
>MAXT01000175.1 GCA_001751225.1 Desulfuromonadales bacterium C00003107
CCATCTTATGACTTTTTGCGAAAGCATCTAAGGTTGGAACCCATGCGCTTTGTTGGAATCTTTGCCGTTTCTTTTCTGCTGTTGGCCCCCGGCCTTTCCTTGTCTGCCGAGTGGGTACAGGAGAGTCCCGGTCAAAAAGCCTATTATAACGGCCGTGGTCAACTCGAAAAGCTGGAGATTGACGCTGACAAAGACGGCCGTTTTGAAGCGGAAGAACATTATCGTAACCAACGCCGGGTCGAACGACGTGAGGACCTCAATGGCGACGGTCACTGGGAGCGAGAATATCGCTGGCACCAGAACGGTTCGGCAGAGTTGACCGAGCAGGGACGCAAGGGAAAGCTGCAAAAGACCTTTTATGGTGTTGACGGAGCCGTGGAGCGAATCGAGAAAGACAGCGACCGGGATGGCACCTTCGAATCGAGCTGGGAATATAACGCCGGCGTGCTCCAGCGGGTCACTAAACCCCGCGGGGTTTGGCACTATAATAAAAAAGGCAAGTTGCGCCGGGCCGAACTCGATGAGGATCGCAACGGTCGTACCGAAAAAGTCGAATATTACCAGGGTGTCAATCGACTGGCTAAAGTCGAGGAATTGGCAGCCAACGGCAAGGTGCGCAGTACCTGGCACTACGATGCCAATGGCAAGCTGCAGCGGGCCGAAGAGGATACGGACGGTGACGGTCGTCTCGATTGTCAGCGCCAATACCATGCCAACGGTACTATGGAGCAGACTATCGATGCCGACGAGAACGGCGTACCGGAGATTCGTGAACTATTCAATGACGCCGGTAATTTGATCAGCCGCGAAGAGGATCTCGATGGTGACGGTGTTTACGACTTGCGCACCGGAAAGCTATCCAAACACTGAATCTTGATAATTCCGCAAAAAAGTACATCCCGCTACGTTACAGAATCTTTCCAGGATTTCGACATATCATAGGAGTATTTGGCTCCTGAAAGTTATGTCTTGTAGATTGAAATATGTATTTAATTATTCCGTGAATTTTATTGCAAAACACAACCTTTTTGGAGGAGAAGCGATAAATGGAAAGTCTCGTTTCCTTTTTAAGCCAGGCCGGTCCCATCGGCATCGCCATCGTCGGCTCGTCGGTCATTGCCCTGTTTATCATTATCGAACGCTGCTGGGCCTTTCGCCAGTTGCGGCTCAAGGATACCCGCCTGCTGCACCGGTTGCGTAAGCGGGCCGCCGAAGGAGCATATATCGAGGCCATGGGCCTGGTGCAGGAGGAGTCCCATCCTTTGGCCTTAGCCATGGTGCCGGTATTAACCCGTCTCGCGGGGACCCAACGGACCACTCGCGCGGCCTTGGAAAAGGCCATCGCCCACGTGGCAGCCCGCGAAGTTCGGCAGATGGAGCGTTTTTTGCCGACCCTGTTCTTGATTTCAAGCGTCACTCCGCTGCTCGGTCTATTCGGTACCGTCACCGGTATGATCAAGGCTTTTCAGGCTATTCAACATCTCGGCGGTAAGGTCAATGCATCGGTTTTGGCCGGCGGCATATGGGAAGCTATGCTGACTACCGCTCTTGGCCTCGGAGTGGCGATTCCAGCTATGGTGGCGCACAATTACCTGCAGGGCAAGGTTCATCTGGTGGTCGCTGAAATCAAGGAAGAGTCGGGAGTGTTACTCGACGAGCTGGAAGAGGCCGGTCGACTCGATTCGACGAGCAAGGTAGCTTCGGTCCATGAGTTTCACCATGCGCAGCAGGGGATTGGCTAATGGATATCCCGGTACGGACCAAAGGCACCGGGCTCAACCTGACTCCGTTGATCGATATCGTCTTTTTGTTGCTGGTGTTTTTTCTTTTGACCACTCAGTTTATCGAAGAAGATGGTATCGGGGTCAAGCTACCCAGTTCTAACTCAGTTACTACCCGCGACCGGGATGAGGTGGTAATTGCTATCACCCAGCAGGGGGATCTCTTTATTAAAGGTCAGCGTCTGCCCCTCGCCAGCCTAACCGCCAAGTTGGAGGAAGTTCTTGGTGCGGATACGACGGTTGTGGTGCGAGGCGACCGCGAAGTGGCTCTGCAAACCTTGGTGTCGGTGATGGAAAAAGCCAAGGCAGCCGGGGCCGCACGACTGGTGGTCGCAACACTTCAAGAGGGTGGTTGAGCCATGGTAGCCAGGCAACGATGGGCCCTGGGCGGGTCTTTGCTTATACATGCCGGGCTGGTATTGCTTATTGGTGCCAGTCTGATGAGCCCGAAACGGATCGTCAACCGTATCGAGATCGATCTTGAAGGAGCGGCTGCTCCCAACCAGATGCTCGGCGTGCAGACGCCAAATCCTTCACAGGTTCCAAATCAGCCCACCACTGTAGCTGTGCCGGTTCAGACTAAGGTTCCCATGCATTTGCAGATGCCCCAAGTGGTACCGCCGCGACCAGCGACCAGTTTCGATGCTGACGCTTCTATGGCGGCACCCGCCGCTCCAGCATTGCCGGGTCGTCCGGCGGTGGCCTTGCAGCGACCAGTTGGAGGCACCGCTGGCGGTGGTAGCGGTAAGCAGGGTACAGGTCGTGGTTCCACTCTTGATGGCTACCGCAATAGTGTTCGTATACATATCGACCGGGCCAAACGATATCCGAAGATCGCTCAGCAACGGCGCATTGAAGGGGTGGCTGTAGTTTCTTTTCGGCTGAGCTCTGCTGGTAAAGTCATTGCCGGCCCTGACCTGGTTAAGGGGTCCGGTTACGGCCTCATCGACAGAGCTTCACTACGCGCGGTAACCCGGGGGGCTCCCTATCCAAAATATCCTGGTCCTGCCGATCCGGAAGGTCATGCTTTTGAAGTACCGGTCCGCTTTCATTTGCGATAAGACTTTTTGTCTTGAAAATCCTCATCACAACACCTGATTCCTCGCCGGTGCACACCCCCGTTCTGCGTCATTTGACTCCCGTGCCCGGCAGGAAGTATGATCAACTATGACCTATTTAGTCCTCGTTGTGAAAATGAGGTACTGCATTGTGCTGTATCTAGCAATGGGGGGGGCATGGTTCAAAGAACATGGGGAAGGAGTTGTCGTGAGGCAGATTGTAGAAATCACCCCGGTGACGCTGAGGAGATTACGTAACTACGGACAGGTCGCCGAGAACAAAACGAAAATGGCTCACAAAAAACAGTGGATGACCATGACTCTGGAGAGCATGCAGGAATATCAGGCATTTCTGAAAAATTCCGATCGTGCCAGTGCCGTGGTCGGCTATGCCAGCTTCCTTTTTCGGGTGCAAAACGGCATGACGACTCCGCGAATCCTCTATGGCGAGCAGCGGCTAAGAAACACGCTGGTTCATCTGTTTAAAGAATTGCACATTCCGATTGTGCTGGTCGAGGTGCCCGCAGATGAGCACTCGGCCGTTGTTACTCCTGGGTGAGGTAATGTACAGGCTGTTTGGCGTTGCTACTAGCCGCCAGGCTGGAGGGAAAACAAGTAAAGGCCGTCGCGATTG
>MAXT01000176.1 GCA_001751225.1 Desulfuromonadales bacterium C00003107
ACCGGCCGAACCTAAGATTGTTAAGAGAAGATGCCGCCACTTCCCCGCATAAACCTGCAAATAAAGGGGTTGCGGACCCTCGCGGGTGGCAAACTATTTTCCGAATTTATAAAGGAGTGTTTTTTCAATGAAACATATATCTATTTTCGCTGTCCTGCTGCTAACTCTGCTGACCACCAGTGCCCTGGCCAACGGTAGCGATGAGCTGCTGGACAAGGTTGTTCGAGGCCTGGAGTATCAATTTCGGCCCAATGCGGCGCCTGGCACCTCCATCGAAGACCTGCAGGCTGATTTTCTGCAACAGGCCTACCTCGGCTCCCTCGATCGGGTTGAAGAAGGCCAGGGCCGGGTGGCCGTTCGTTTCGATCGAAGCGGTAAACAACTGCAGCCGCGCTTTCGCTGGGAATACCAGCTGCCGAGCGTGCAGCAGATCATTTCCGATGGCCGTACAGTGTGGGTCTATCTGCCGGAGAACCAGCAAGTGATTGAGTCGCCGCTGCCCGACGAGAATAGCGAGGGTGTCGAAGATCCACTGGCCTTTTTGACCGGTCTTGGGCAGATGTCGAAGCGCTTTACCGTGACCTGGGCCAGCCCGGCCCTTGATGCTCAAGGTAATTATCGGTTGCTGCTCAAGCCCCGTAAGCCTTCAGCTATTATTGAACGGCTCGAGTTGGTCATCGACCGGGCGGTGGTGGCCTATGCAAGCCCCGCTCAGCGACTGGTCTATCCGGTGCGAATCGCCACGGTGTTCGGTCCTAATGAAAGCCGCACCACCATTACCTTTCGTAATGTCCGTATTAATCAGGGGCTGAAGGACAGCTTTTTCGATTTCACGGTGCCGGAAGGAATCGAGGTTTTGCGGCCGGATCAGCAGCAGTTCGGGTTTTAGTTTTCCGGAATCCGTGATTTTTTTACTCTTCGGTTTTACGTGAAGCTGCGCTAGCAGGCTATTGTTTAGGCTTTTCATGAGTGCGCGGCTGTGCTATAAGTCCTTGATTCACTGAGGGATATTCGCTGTCAGTAAGCGCCAACAGAAGAAGGGATTCAAAATGCCAAGTTTCGATATTGTATCCAAGGTTGACATGCAGGAAGTCGATAACGCTGTTAATCAGGCCCTGAAGGAGATTGGCCAACGTTACGATTTCAAAGGCACCCATAACGAGATTGATCTGCAAGAAGAAGCTATCGTGCTGCTGGGAGCCGATGACTACAAGCTGCAGGCGGTGGTCGATGTTCTCAAGGGCAAGTTGGTGAAGCGCGGTATTTCGCCCAAATGTCTCGATTATGGCACCAAGGAGCCAGCTTCTAGCGGTGCGGTACGCCAGCGGGTGGGCATCGTCCAGGGAATCTCCAAGGAGAAGGGCAAGGAAGTCGTCAAGCGGATCAAGGAAGCCAAGCTCAAGGTCCAGGCGCAGATCATGGATGACCAGGTGCGGGTGTCGGGCAAGAAGATCGATGACCTGCAGGAGGTCATGCAGTTGCTCAAGGGCCAGGATCTGGGGATTGAGCTGCAATACGTCAATATGCGTTCTTAGGTCGAATGGTTTTTGCGACCCTTTGCAAGAGAGAAAGTGATTGTTTTGAGTAGACAGAAAGTCAGCATGGTCAGCCTCGGCTGCGCCAAGAATCTGGTTGATGCCGAGGTTATGCTGGGTCATCTTCCCGCCGAGCGTTTTGAAATCGTTACCGACGAGTCACAGGCCGAGATCATCATCGTCAACACCTGTGCTTTTATCTCGGACGCCAAAGAAGAATCGGTGGAGACTATTCTCGAGGTGGCCGATCACAAGTTGAACGGCAATTGCCGTCTGCTGGTGGTGACCGGCTGCTTGCCGCAGCGCTATGCCGAGGAGTTGGTGGCAGATTTGCCCGAGGTCGATATCTTTATCGGCACCGGCGAGTTGCCCCGTCTGGTGGAACTGATCGATGCCCATCAGCCCCAGGGCGGGCCCCTGCAGGCGATTGACATCCCCCAGTATCTCTACGATCACACCACCCCGCGGGTTAAATCCTCGCCCTTCTACTCGACCTACGTCAAGATTGCCGAGGGCTGCGATAATCACTGTTCCTATTGCATTATTCCTCAATTGCGCGGTCCGCTGCGTTCGCGCAGCATCGAATCGGTGGTGACTGAGGTCGCAGGCCTGGTGGCCGATGGAGTGAAGGAGGTCAACCTTATCGCTCAGGACCTGACCGCTTTTGGTCTTGACCGCAACGACGGTTCCACCCTGGCCGGTTTGCTAAGGGAACTGGTTAAAATCGAAGGTTTGCACTGGTTGCGCCTGCTCTATGCCTATCCGGAAGGTGTCAGCGACGAACTCATCGAGTTGATGGCCGCCGAAGAGAAAATCTGCAATTACCTCGATGTACCTTTTCAGCACATCAATGATACCGTTCTCGGTCTGATGAACCGGCGTATTGATCAACAGGCCATTCGCGGTCTGGTTGAGCGTCTGCGCTTGGCCATTCCCGACCTCACTTTGCGCACCTCCTTTATCGTCGGCTTTCCCGGTGAGACCGAGCCGCAGTTCGCCGAGCTGCTGGCCTTTGTCAAAGAGGGGCACTTCGATCGGGTGGGGGTGTTCCGCTATTCCCGCGAAGAGGGCACCCCGGCGGCCACATTGCCTGGTCAGGTCGCTGAACGCACCAAAAAGAGCCGTATGGACAAGTTGATGAAGGCCCAACAACGGGTCTCTTTCCGCCGCAACCGGGCGCTGATCGATCGCATCGAACCGGTGCTGGTGGAAGGTTACAGCGAGGAGACCGAGCTGCTGCTTAGCGGACGCAGTGTCCGCCAGGCGCCCGATATCGACGGTCAGGTTTATATCACCGATGGTCAGGCTGAGATCGGCGATATTGTACCGCTACGCATTACCGACTCTTCCGACTACGATCTGATCGGAGAGATAGTCGATCCGTCCGAGCCACAGTCTAACGAATAAGCTTCTGCCCGGCCGGACTGCTTTGAAAGGTTGCGCCCTTGTCCCGCCTGCGTCTGATCCTACCTTATTTCGTCCCCTACCGCTCTGTGTTGCTGGTCGGGCTGGTCTGGCTGCTGCTGACTGACGGCTTGGGGCTGTTGTTGCCCTGGATGCTTAAGGTGGGAGTGGATGCGGCGCAACAGGGTGCCCCCCGGCAATTGCTGCTGGCCGCGGTGGTACTGGTGGTCGCAGCGCTGCTGCGTTTTGGCACCCGGCTGTTGTCACGGTTTGCCTTTTTGCGTAGCGCCTGCCGCATGGAGTTAGACCTGCGGCGGGATCTGTTGTCCCGCCTGTTGTGCCGGGAAGGCCCTTTTTTCGATCGGCACCGTACCGGCGATCTTCTGTCCCGCTGCACCAACGATTTGTCCAATATCCGCATCATGGCCGGCTTCGGCCTGCTGATCCTGATCAACACCGTTTTGGTCTACCTGCTGACCCTCTCCCTGCTCTTTTCTTTATCGCCATCATTAACCCTGCTCGCCCTGATTCCCTATCCGCTGCTGTTGGTGTTGGTTAAGTATCTCAGCGGCCGCCTGTTAACCGCTTCCACCGCGGTACAGAAAGGCCTGGGGCGCATCAGCGAAGCCCTTGAAGAGGGGATTTCCGGTCAGGCAGTCATCCGTAGTTACAGTCTGCATGGCGCACGTTGCGATCATTTCGAGCAGCTTAACGGAGAGTATCTGTCCAGCTCTCTCAAGCTGGCCAGGTTGCGGGCTCTGATCGGCCCGGTCATGGCCCTGATCGCTCCGATCAGTACCTTGCTGATCCTCTATGTGGGCGGTGCCCGGGTCGTGACCAAAGAGCTGTCTCTCGGCGAGTTGATCGCCTTTAACGCCTATCTCATGCAGTTGGCCATGCCGACCTTGATGCTCGGCTGGGTGCTCAGTCTGGGCCAGCGGGCCATGGCCAGTGCCGAGAGGTTGCGCAGCTTGCTGACACCTCTTCCCTCGGCTGACAGGCTTCCGCTGGTGGCTGTTTCTGCTGCGCCAACCGTGGAGATTCAGCGGCTGAATTTTTCTTACACCGATCAGCCGGTGCTGAAGGACTTCACCCTGTCCTTGGCCGCCGGCAGTTTAGTCGGCATCAGCGGTGCTACCGGTTCCGGCAAAAGCACTCTGTTGCAATTGCTGGCCGGTTTCTATCCATCCCAGCCCGGAGAAATCAGCATCGACCGTCAGGACCTGACGACTCTCGATATGGTGGAACACCGTAAACGTTTGGCGGTGGTGCCCCAGGAGGGGCGGTTGTTTTCCGGCTCTTTGCAAGACAACCTGCTCTATGGGAAGCCCGCCGGTGATGAAAAGCTGCTGCATCAGGTTGCCGACGCGGTATGCCTGAGTGCTGAGGTGTCCGCTTTTGAAGAAGGCTTTGCCACCCGGGTTGGAGAGGGGGGCAAGGCCTTGTCCGGTGGACAACGGCAGCGGGTGGCCCTCGGCCGGGCCCTGGCCAGGGATGGCAGCCTGTGGCTGCTTGACGACCCCTTCAGCCATCTCGATGCGGCCACTGCCCGTCAGGTGTGGCAGGCCATGCGGCCTTTGTTGCGAGACAAAACAGTGTTGCTGGTTTCGGCCCGTGTGTCATTGCTGGAGATGGCCGATGATATCGTCATCCTCGATCAGGGGCGGGTTGCCGAACAGGGTTCTCATGCAGAACTGCTAGCACTGGAAGGCCGCTATGCGCGATTGTTGGAGCAGGAGCGATTGAAGCAGGAACTGGAGGGGCTGGAATGAAGCGGGGCATGTTCGATATGGACGAGGTGACCGGACGCTCCCTCGACTGGTCGTTGTTTAAGCGCTTTCTCCGCCTGCTGCTGCCTTACCGGCGTAGCGCGACAGGAGCCATGCTGTTGTTGCCCTTGGCCACTGTCGCCCGACTGGTGCAGCCTTATCTGATCAAAGTGGCTATCGATGATTACATCGTGCCGGGGCAACTGGCCGGCCTGGAATGGATCGTGGCCCTGTTTCTATTCACGGTGTGCGGCGAGAGTTGGCTCGGCTTCGGCCAGGCTTGCCTGGCCCAGGGAGTCGGTCAGCGGATCATGGCGGATCTGCGCAGGCTGGGCTTTGCCCGGATGCTAAGACTGCCAGTGAGCTACTTCGATCGTCATCCCTCTGGGCGGCTTGTGACCCGCCTGAGCAGCGATGTGGAGAACGTCGGAGAGCTTTTCGGCTCGGGGGTGGCGGCCTCCTTTGGCGAACTGTTTTCCCTGGTCTTTATCGTCGGGGTCATGTGGTGGCTCAATCCGGACCTGACCCTGGTGGCTTTTACCCTTATCCCCTTGCTGCTATTGATCCTGTGGCTGTTTCGCCGCAGTATGCGTGGCGCCATGCGCCAGGTGCGATCTCGGGTAGCGGGTCTCAACGGCTATCTCGCCGAACGCCTGGCCGGTATTCACGAGGTCCAGCTGTTCGGCCAGGAACAGCGCACTTTGGAGGAATTCGGGGCTCTGCAGGAAGACTATCGGCAGAGTTCCTTTCGTGCCATTCACTGGGACGCATTCCTGTTTAGTGCTCTGGAAACCCTCAGCGCTCTGGCCATCGCGGGCATTCTCTGGCGTGGCGGTAGCGGGGTGCTCGCCGGCACCGCCACCTTTGGCACCTTGGTGGCCTTTATCGAGTATGTGCAGCGGTTTTTCGCGCCGTTACGTAAACTATCGGCCCAATACTCCTTGCTGCAGTCGAGTAACGCCTCCTTGGAACGGTTGTTCCAGTTGCTTGATGAACCGGCGGAAGCGGCCGGGAATACTCTGCCTGCGGGGGGCGAAGGAGGCTTGCGGCTGGAGCAGGTATCTTTCAGTTACGATGGTCGGACACCGGTATTGCACAATATAAATCTGAGTATCGAGCCGGGTCAGACCGTTGCCCTGGTCGGCGATACCGGTAGTGGCAAGACCACCATTGGTCGTCTACTGCTGCGTTTTTATCAGCCGACTTCCGGACGCATTCTGCTCGATGGCGTTGATCTCGCGAGCCTCGATCCGGCGCTGGTACGTCAGCGCATCGGCTGGGTAGCCCAGGACCCCTTTCTGTTCGCGGGGACGGTGCGCAACAATCTCGACCCTCAGCAGTTGTACAACGATAGTGAATTACTGAATCTCATCGAGCGTAGTGGCTGTCTGTTGGCGGTTGAAGGGTTAGGCGGGTTGCAGGGGCGTATCGAGGAGCGGGGAAAAAACCTTTCCGCCGGCGAGCGGCAACTGCTCTGCCTGGTGCGGGCGTTGGTGCAGGAGCCGTCTATCATCGTCTTCGATGAAGCGACCAGCCGCCTTGATGCCGGCACCGAGGCTCAGGTTAAGGCCGAGATGGATCGGGCTCGCAAAGGGCGAAGCGCGCTGATTATCGCTCATCGGCTGCGTTCGGTGAGCGCTGCTGATCAGATCCATGTGCTGCACCATGGCTCCATTCGCGAAAGCGGCAGTCACGGCGAACTGTTGGCGGCCAATGGTCTTTACGCCCGCCTCTGGCGGCTGCAGGATCTGGCCAATGGATAAGGTGTGAGGCTGAATTCAATCGCCCTGCAGGGCCGCCAAGAGCGGTCTATCCACCGGTTGCCCAAGGGAAGGACTTATCGCCGGGGCTCACGGCTCTACCTGGTAGACAGGAATCCGCAACTCCTTCAGCTTGCTCAGCAGGGCATTGTGTAGCAGGGGCTCGCCATAGATCGGTCGTTTCCCGCCCAAGCCTTTCTGCACCTTGTAGAGATACAGCCCGTAGCCGGCCAAGGCCGTATGGGTTTTGGCCTGTTCCTGTGCCTGCTGATAGGCCTGCATGTTATCCAGGGTCATGCACAGCCACTGGCGTTTTGCGGCCATTTTACATTGCCGCTGTATCACATTGTTGAAATTGACCAATCTCTTTAGGACGCTGTCGGTAATCAGGATCGTCATAAGCCGCCTCCCCGGAAAACTTCCCCCAAATAGCGTATAGGGGATGTTTACTATTCAGATCGACCGTTATGCCGAGGAAGTTAAGGATGAACTGCGGGACTCTTTGAGAAGGGTGCTTCGAGGGCGGTTGGCGATTCCGAGATCGCCTCGATTTCGGGCAACAGGAAAGGGTAGCGGGCGTTGGCCACATGTTCGACCAGAGTATTAGCAAAGGACAGACGATAGTCGCCCTCTTTAGGTTGGTAGGTCAGCAGGGGCGAATGCAAAAGGCGCTGGCCAGGAAGGTCGATAGCCAGATCATCCAACTGCTGAGGGAATTGGCCTTGCTGCAGGCGATAGCTGCGTAGGGCCTGGCGAACCTCTTCGCCCCGAGTTAGACAGTCATAAAAGGCCCGGTTGGCGACAGTCTGGCCGGCGAACCAGGCACCGATAAAGAGCAGTGCCGCGGCTAGCAGGGTGGTGCGCAGATGGAAACTGTCCTGACGAGGAGCCAGGGCTGCCGTGGCCAAGGGCAGGCCAATAAGGGCCAGCAACACCCAGCTTGAAATCAAAGGAAGGAAGCCTTCCCCGAGCCAGAAGCCGGTCAAGCCGGTGCCTGCAAGGAGAAATGCTGAAATGAATTTACGTAACGAGGTTGAAAGCATAGCGTTACGGCTTCCTGATGGCTTGTGGGAAGCGAAGAACCATCGGACGGCCCTGAGTGGAAAGGCGGGTGAGGTTTCCTTGCCGCAAGTTTAGGTTAGCTCGGGGCCTGGATCTTGGGCTGTGGGTCGTTGTCGTGGGAGATATGTTCCCACACCGCCAACAGGTCGGGCAGGCTCAGGGACAGAAACTGTAGCCCCATGCCGGAGGGCATGCCGGGGTTGATCGGTTGCTGCTCCGTATTGATCCAGGCTACAAAGGCTTTGCAGACGATAGGTTGGGCGACATTGGGCAGACTGAATTCAAGAAACAGCTCCTGGTCCGTCGGGTAGGGCTCGTCCGTTTCGATGAACACACCACCGGAGCTGAGGTTGACGGAAAAAGCGTGAAACAGGTTTCGTGAATCGACACCGTAACGAACGATGAGCCGAGTCGGAACCCGGGGAAAAGAGCGATAGGCCAGGCCAAGAATGCGGCGCGAGGTGGCCAGCAGTAGATGGTTGCTCAGAGGTTTGAAGATTACGTCGGTGCATTTGACCTTTAGGCAGCGGGCCAGATCTTCTCTACGCTGACTATCGATGACCAGAATGACCGGCGTGGCCTGCAAGGTCAAATCGTCGCGGATCATTTCGCAACAGGCATCCCCGGCCAAGCTGGCGCTGTAAAGGTCAAGAAACACCAGGTCCGGGCGTTCTTTTTCGATCAAGTCCCAGGCGTGTTGGCCGTCGCGGGCGATGAGAATCTCGAATCCTTCTCGACTGGCAAAATCATCATCAAGGTCGAGTGAAGGGATGATCTCTGCAGAGATAAGGATCTTGGGGTTGCCAGCCATGAAGTGTCTCCTTGGGGCCACGATGATGCCGGGAAAATGGATCTGTTGCTTAATTGCGGGTAATTATAACTGCTAATTCGTTCAAGGCCAAGTTTTTTGCCAATCTTTCAGGGCC
>MAXT01000177.1 GCA_001751225.1 Desulfuromonadales bacterium C00003107
TGTTCAATGAGTGCAGAGAGCTCTTTTTGGACATCTTCCAGACAAAGAACGAGATCCTGCTTCTGAGCGGCTCAGGAACCAGCGGCATGGAGGCTGCGGTACGAAACACGATCAGTCCGGACGACAGAATCGTAACAGTCGTGAACGGCAAGTTTGGCGAGCGGTTCCGTGATATAGGTAGGTTGTGCGGCAACACAATCCCGATTGAGTCCGAATGGGGGCATCCGATCGATCTGGATGCGGTGGCAGCAGCGCTCGAGGACGGTGCGGACGCGGTTGCGATGGTGCACAACGAGACCTCGGTCGGGATGCTCAATTCAGCAGCTGAGGTCGGGAAACTGGCACGCAAGCACGATGCACTCTTTATCATGGATGGAATCACCTCGATTGGGGGAACCGAGGTTTTTGTGGACAAATGGGGCGCAGATATCGCGATACTCGGTTCGCAGAAGTGCATAGGTGCGCCACCCGGGTTTGCTGCCGTCTCGGTGAGCGAGCGGGCGTTTGAGAAGATGGAGGATGTGCAGAACCCCCCGTATTACCTGGATCTCAAGGCGCACAAGAAGAGCGCTGACAAGGGTCAGACGCCGTACACGCCATCGATTCCGCTCTTCTACGCTGTGCAGGAGGCGCTGCGGATCGCTCATGAGGAGGGACTGGTTGCACGGATGAAGCGACATGCCACAGGTGCGGCAGCGGTGCGTGCTGCGGCAGATGCGATGGGACTTGAGATGTTTCCGCAGTTGAATGAGAAGAGCAGGTACTCAGACACCGTGACAGCGATGAAGGTGCCTGCAGGGATTGCGTTTGATCAACTGAAGAAGGAGATGCTCGGTTGTGGCATCCTGATCGCTGGCGGGCAGGCACATCTCAAGGGCAACATCTTCAGGATCGGGAGCATGGGCAACTTCAGAGCAAAGGACCTCCTGATCACGATTCAGATGCTCGAATCGATCCTGCACAAAAACGGAGTCGTATCCGATTTCGGAGCCGGAATCGAGGCTGCAACATCTGTATTGATGTAGCCCGGATTCGGACTACCAGTCCCGGCGAGAATCGGTGCAATGCATAAGGCTTTTAGAGCGGCCCCAAAAACAGAGCAGTAGCATGAAATATGATATGAAATCAATCAACGCCCGAAATGTGATGGTAGCATCAGTTGCAATCTTCAGCGTACTCGCCCTGATCATGATCGGTGGGATGCTCATAGCACTCATAACAGGCTCAGTGATCGATTCCGGATGGTTCAATCCGAGAACTGTTCTGCCTACGCTCATCCTGGTGCTGCTTCTCGGCGCATGTCTGCTTCTGCCCGATATCTCCGCAACAGTTGTCGTTGGAACCATTGCAGCGGTGATCGTGGTAACCATGATCTCTGTTGCCATATCGCCGTTTAACAGCCTCCCGATCGATGTATCGATGCCCGCGCTTCTCTTTGCCATGCTTGCGGTATTTTATAGAGCTGGAAAAAGCGTATCAGGACCTAAATCGTTGCGAGCGAAACTGCGCAGCGTAAGCCCGCACATTATCCATTTTGGAATCGTACTGGTGCTGATAGGCGTCTTTGTGAGCACGAACACGAGGATCGATGGATACGATATCATCCGCAGCGGGGAGACCGGCATATTCGAGGGGCAGCCATACACCGTGAAGATCACCGATATCTCCAGCCAGTACGAGGGCACACCGTACGGGGAGTATCCAGGCTCTTCTTATGCGACCCGGATCGGTTTCGAGTTGTATCTGGGCGACAGGTTGATCGATCGTGATTGTGTCAGATACATCACGGATTTCAAGTGGGGGCAATCTTATGCCACCAACTATGTGCACCGGTCGCTCACAAGAGAAGTCTTCATCACATCAAAGATGGTTGAGGGCGATCTCGCCAATCTGTACATGCGCACAGCGCCGTGGATCACCGCGGTCTGGGGCGGAATCATCATAATGGCAATTGGAATTATTACGCTCCTCTGCACCGTCGGAACGGGAATGACCGGCAGAACGGATAGAACCGGAGAAGTAGAGAACGTAGAGCGGGTAAAGGGAGCAAAAAGTGGAAAAGGGGAAAAGATGGCGGAGAAGACGAAACGGGGTCGGGACAATGACGCTGACAGAAAGTATGAGGATATGCTGCAGAGAGAACTCGGCAGAATGAAAAAGAGATGAACAAGACGAATATACTCAATATTATATGGTGTGAACCACAAGATTGCACAGATTTTCACAAGATTTCTGTGTTAATCTTGTGTAATCTCGTGGTTTTATATGCAGATATCCACACAATATTGAGTAAGTGCAGGAAGATGTGATTGCAAGATGAAGACGATCATTATCGGTGGTGGACTAACAGGGCTTGCTGCAGCATACCGGATGCTCAAAGACGGCGTTTCGGACGTTACCATCCTCGAGAGAGACTCTGATCCCGGCGGAATGGCTGCGAGTTATCATATCGGCGATTATCACATCGAGAAGTATTATCATCACATCTTTGCGAGCGACCGGGAACTGATCGGTCTCATCGCGGATCTGGGTCTTGGCGGGGATCTGCAGTGGCTCAAGGGGACTACCGGATACCACATCAATGGAAAGATCTACCCGATGAATACGCCACTCGAACTCCTGCGTTCACCACTCTCGATTATGGACCTGATCCGGCTCGCACGCGTCGTCTTCACAATCAAAGGTGCAAAGGAGAGTCCAGCGCTCGATAACATAACAGCGAAAGAGTGGATACTGAATAACGCTGGAAACTCGCTTTACGAACGGTTCTTTGAGCCGCTTCTGCGGAGTAAGTTCGGAAACAGTCACGATAAGGTCTCTGCGGCGTGGTTGTTCGGGCGCATCAGGATCAGGTCGAATCGGTCGGCGAGTGGGGAGAAGCTCGGGTATCTGAGGGGTGGGTTCTACCGCTTAATTGCGGGTCTGACTGAGTCGATCACCGGGATGGGCGGCGAGATTGTGACCGATTGCGAGGTCTCAGAGGTTGCTATCGAGAATGGCAGGGCGGGTGGCGTTGTTGCAGAAGGGTATGGGTATCTTGAGTCTGATGCTGTGATCTCGACAGTATCGCCGCATGCACTTTCCAGAGTGCTCCCGGGCGTCTCCGATATTCCATATCAGGGCACCGCATGCGCGCTCTTCGGCATGGATGAGCCGCTGATGGATAAACTCTACTGGCTGAACATCAAATCCGATGTCCCGTTCGGCGCTGTGGTCGAGCAC
>MAXT01000178.1:0-512 GCA_001751225.1 Desulfuromonadales bacterium C00003107
TCGTCACCTGCTCTGGGAAGTTTCGGACAACGAGGTAATGGCTAAGATTCAGCAGTTGATGCGTGACAAGAGCGTTATGATTCTTGATGGGCATCACAGATATACCGCTTCTTATCAGTTGAGCAAAGACGGCGGAACGGCGGATACGTTGATGATGCTTGTGGAAGGTGGTGATCGAGCGCTGTTATTGCTGCCATGGCACCGATGTGTGAAAGAATGCCGCATGCCTGAGCTTTGGGCTAATATAGAAGCTAATTTTGTGGTTGAACGTTGTGACCGGTGTGATGTCTATACAAAGCTAAACGAACACACAAACGATTTTGACGTTAGGTTGTGTATGTATGACGGCAAACAGTTCTATTTGCTGCGGGCGGATGAGCAGCGGATACGGGAGTTGTCAGAGGTGAGAGGTGAGCGGGTGGGGCTGGATGTAATTAGTCTGCATGAGTGGCTTATTGATCCTACGCTTATCGGCAAACCCGAGGAAAGCATTGTTTTCACGGCCAGTCCGA
>MAXT01000178.1:554-2956 GCA_001751225.1 Desulfuromonadales bacterium C00003107
AGAGTTGCATTTTTCCTGAAACCGCTGCGGATAGCAGATGTGGAATACAAGGCACAGGTGGAGCGGAAAGGGTTTCCGCAGAAGTCCACATTGTTTTTGCCTAAAGTGGCAGAAGGTGTTGTGTTACGACGGTTTGAGCNNAGCGTGAGTAATAACGTTTTGTACTTTTTATAATCATAAAGTGTAGTATATGGGATAAAAACATAGGGCTATTTATACACCGATATTAAATAGTTATACTTAACAAATGCCAACATGTAGAACTCATATAAAAGCTTACGTAGCTATCATTTTAGCTGTTTTGTTATGTATATCAAGCACGGTTGCGGTTCAAGCTGCTGATGGCAGCATTGCTACTGATATAGAAAACTACAAAGAGGAATACAACGCACGCATATCGAGTATAGCGATACCTTCTGTGCTAACAGATCTTTTTTCGGGGGACATTCGATTTGACGTAGATGGTGAGATCTTTGTTTTAAAGTTAGACGGACTAAAAATAGTAAAAGTAGTACCTACAACGAGTTCGCCACTATTTGAAGTGAAAATGTCACGGGAGTTTTTAAACAAGCTACTAATCGCGGAAGACACAGTAAAACTACTCACTTACGGCATCAGGACCGGTGAGGTAGACGTAACACCACACGGTACTGCGAATACCGTAAAATTAAAAGCAAGTGAACTTGTAATAGCCGAAGTTGCTGAGGCGCCCATACTGACAAATTATCTGGTGATCTACAGCAATAGGGGACTAATAGAAAAATACGGTGGAAACGACGCTTCTGCGCTCATCGGATTTTTGACGTTTTATTCGGAAGAAACTTCCGCGTACTTAGTGAACATAGATCCGTATCTGGTACGAATTGAGAAGTACAAGTCAGGGCACCTACTCGATAAGTGTGAAAAATTTGATAGAGCAATCGAATGCGCAGTCATTGAAACCGGGGGCGATATGATACGTTATATCCTCCTCGTTGGTGATGACGGGGTAATACCGTTTTACCGGGTGCCGGATTTGGTGAATGTTTCGGATTGGAACGAAGCGAGTTACGCTGCGGGTGGACTAAAGAGCAGTTCCGTATATTTTACGGACGATAACTATGCCGACCTAAACGACGATGGTTTTGTTGACGTTGCCATTGGTAGGGTTATAGGCGGCGACATAGAACAGCTAAAAAGTATGCTCTCGAACTCGCCTATACTCGAGAGCGCTGCATTGGCTGCCGGGGGATACCCATTTGAAGATGCTGCAATTTCCGCTTCTCTCGCATCAAAAGCCGTTGGTTTTGAAGTCACAGAAATTCTTGAAGCACCGCAACTCACACAATTTACCAATCAGATGCACGACAAGTCGTTGATATTTTATTCTTACCATGCAGACCACATTGGCTACCATGACGGAATGGGTAATTATTTCCTGTCACCACAGAATCTCAAGGATCTGGATTTACAGGATAAAGAAGTAGCGGTCGTTTCGATGGGCTGCCATTCTGGTTTTGTTCTGGAAGACATGAGCGCCTCAGACTCTGTCGTCCTGGCTTGGATTGGAAGCGGTGCAAAGTGCATAGCTTCACCTTCGGGTTATGCGTTTGGTGACACGACACAATACCTCGTGTTGACCGAAGAGGTAGTAGCCGACTTTACGGACTATTTCCTTGCGGGGCAGTCTTTTGGTTACGCGATGATGAACGCCAAGAAAAATTATTATGAGAAATGGCCTAAATCATTAGAAACAGCATATTCAAGACCCGTGATAGAAAAGTCAGCGAAGGAAGTGATTTTGTTTGGTGATCCAACAAAAACAATGCTACCGCCATTCCAGTACAAAGAGCAAAAAATGGGGGACGCGGCACTTGACGCCATACAAAAAGCTACTTATTCTATATCAGAAGCGAATATCCAATTGGAACTCGCTTATCGTGCGGGTGCAGACGTTTCGACAGTCTCATTTTTAATAGGTTCTGCTAGTTCTGACTTGTATGCGGCTGGTAACGCTTACGACAATGAAAACTTCCCGGTGAGCTTCGCATATGCTTCAAACGCATTTAAAAAAGCAGAGGCAGCAAAAGTACTGGCACAACAGCTCAGAGAGGAGGTAGAAAGAAGAAAGAATCTGGAGCGGGCTTTAATAATTGTACCTATCGTACTTTTGATTGTGCCATTCCTGTACTATCTCAAACTAAGACGGAAGGAGAAGAAACAAAGAAGAAAGGAGAAAAAATGAAAAGAACAGCTATTTTTTCGGTTTTGATATTCGTATTTCTCTGCGGTGTGGTTGCAGCGGAAACGTTTGATACTGCAGGAAAGATGTCTGAGGCAGGTATCACGTTCAACGCAAAAGACTCTTTTTCGCTTTCGGGAGACTATAAAACGAACGTGCTCGTGAATATAAATGAATACGA
>MAXT01000179.1 GCA_001751225.1 Desulfuromonadales bacterium C00003107
AAGCAGGGCGCCGAACATGCCCAGGGGTACGGAGCCGGCGAGAATTACAAAAGGATCCCGAAAGCTGTTGAACTGGGCCGCAAGCACCAGAAAGATCAAGGCTACGGCCAGAGCGAAGGCGGGCAAAAACCGTCCACTTTCCGTACGCAACTGACGGGATTCTCCAGTGTAATCGATCGTGTAACCGGCGGGCAGGATCTTGGCCGCTTCACTGAGGGGGACCAATTGACCGGCGGGACCGGTAACGTGAATATTCTGCAGCTGCTCGGGAGTCAGACGGTCGGTCCGTTGAATCTGCGGAATGACCTTGTAACTACGGCCGGCGATGTCGAAACGATTGACGTAGTCTCCACCGACCATAGCCGCCAGGTCGCCACCGACTTGCTTCAGATCGAGACCGAGCATGGCTACCTTATCGCGATCGATGATGAATTCACTTTGGGGTTGATCGATTTTGACGTCAATAATCGGCGGAAACAGGAACATGCCGCTCTGCATGGCTTTGAGTTGCAGTTGTTGAGCGAACTGCAGGATCTGCTCGGTGTCGGCTGTGGAGGCCAGAACGAATTCTACCGGAAAGTCGCCGCCACCAGGCAGGGCCGGCGGCGTGACCGGGAACATGCGGATGCCGGGGATGCCGCTCAACTTTTGCTGGACCTCCGGCATAATTTGAAACACGGTGCGCTGGCGTTGTTCCCAGGGCTTGGTCACCAAACCACCAAAGCCGGAGGTCGCGGAGGTGAGCTGAAAGGTGAAGTCCGTCTCCGGAATGCCGAGAAAAATATCGTTGGCCGCCGCGGCGTAGCGACTGGTCTGATCCAAGGAGGCATCGGCCGAGGCTTCAAGGATGCCGAAAATGACCCCCTGGTCCTCGCTCGGCGCCAGTTCCACCGGTGACATGAGATAGAGGGGCACCGCCAGCAGGGTGATAACAATCCAGACCAGATAGACCGCCGGCCGGCAACTGAGGGTGAAGTCGAGCAGGCGAGCGTAGCCGTTGCGAGCCCGGTTAAAGAGACGAACGCTGGTGGCGGCCAGGCCGTGATCCTGGATGTCCGGTTTGAGCAGGTAGGCTGACATCATCGGCGACAGGGTCAAGGCGACCACAGTGGAAATGATCACCGCCCCGGCAAGGGTAAAGACAAATTCCCGGAACAGGGCCCCGGTCAGGCCGCCCTGCAGGCCGATAGGAGCGTAGACGGCCGCCAGCACGATGGTGGTGGCAATAATCGGTCCGACCAGCTCGCGGGCACCCTGGATCGCGGCATCCAGAGGCTTGAGTCCCTTGCGCAACAGGCGCTCGACATTTTCCACCATGACGATCGCGTCGTCGACGACCAATCCTACCGAAAGGACGATGGCCAGCAGGGTCAGCAGGTTGACGGTAAAGCCGAAGACCTGCATCAGAAAGACCGCCCCGATCAGCGACAGGGGGATGGCCACCACCGGCACCAGCACCGAACGCAGGGAACCGAGAAACAGAAAGATCACCACCACCACGATGAACAGGGTTTCGATCAGGGTCTTGATCACCTCGTCGATGGCATCCTGAATGTATTCGGTGGCGTCGTAGGCGATCCGTGCCGAGATACCCTGGGGCAGATCCCGTTGAATGGCCTCCATCTCCTGGCGAATGCGCTGGATGACGTCGAGGGCGTTGGCATTGGGCAAGGACCAGATACCCATGAAGACCGCCGTCTGACCAGAAAACCGTACTTCCTGAGTATAGTTCTCTGCTCCCAGCATGACATCGGCGATGTCTGCCAGGCGCACAAAGGCGCCGTTCTGCTGGCGGATCACCAGTTGTCGGAATTCTTCGACCGTCTGCAGGTTGGTGTTGGCGGTAAGGTTGACCTGGATCAGGGCACCCTTAGTCTGGCCGAGGGCGGCTAGATAGTTGTTGGCCGCTAGAGCCTGTCGGACCTGGACCGGGCTGACGTTGAAGGCGGCCATTCGCTCCGGCTTGAGCCAGATGCGCATGGCGAAGGTCCGGGCACCGAGGATGTCCGCACGTTGCACCCCTTCCACCGCGGCCAGGCGGGGCTGGACCGTTCGGGTCAGGTAGTCGGTGATCTCGTTCTGCAACAGTACATCGGAAGAAAAACTCAGGTAAGCCGAGGCGAAAGCGCTGTCCGCCGACTCGATGTTGATGATCGGCACTTCGGCTTCCGGTGGCAGGTCGTTGCGCACCTGGTCGACCTTGGAACTGATCTCCGCCAGGGCCTTGGTCGAATCGTAGTTGAGCTTGAGCCGGATCTTGATGGTGGAGAGACCCAGGGTGCTCTGCGACTCGATATAGTCGATGCCGTCGGCGGCGGCGATGGCGCGCTCCAGGGGGGTGGTAACGAAACCACGTACCAGATTGGCGCTGGCACCGACATAAACGGTGGTCACTGTCACTGCGGCGTTTTCGCTGCGCGGATACTGGCGGACATTGAGGGAGCGGATCGCCTGCAGACCGGCGATAGTGATCAGCAGGCTGACCACCAGGGCCAATACCGGGCGGCGTATAAATAGATCGGTAAAGTGCATGACAGCAGCAGTTCCGTTTGGAGGTTGTCGGGCTTAACGGGCCGAAACGAAAAATTGGCTGTTTGAGGCCAGATTTTCGAGAATTTGAGAGCGAATAGCCGGGCTATTTGTTAAAAATTATCGGGAATCTGGACCGATCAGGCGATTTTGCAGCCGGTTCATGGTAAGTCCGATACCCTCCTAAGAGGTTAAGTGGTTCAGGCGACAGGCATCATTTGTTGATGCACAGGAGATGGCTAAACAAAAATTCGATCTACAAGGCGTGGTGGTTTTTCAGGGGTGAAGGCATACATAGAGTATGTCGAAGTCCTGAAAAAACGCTGCGACGCCATCAGTTGTTCTCGGGAGTCGGGGCGATGTCGAATTTGGGTGCCAGGGTATTGTCGATAATAACCTGCTGGCCGTTGCGTAGTTTAAAAACGCCGCTGCTGGCCAACTTCTGACCAGGTTGCAGTCCGGATTCTACCGCTACAAAATCGCCTCGCTTCTCGCCCAGTCGTACAAACTGTTGGCGCAAGACCAGCCCAGGTTCGCCTTCTAGCTGGTCCGGTTGTTCTTCGATGAGGAACACTGAATCGCTGTAGGGCGCATAGAGCACCGCCGTGGCCGGAATGATCAACGTCTGTTGCTGCGTCGGCAGCACCACTTTCGCTTCGACAAACATGCCGGGACGCAAAATGTCGTCCGGGTTAGCCAGCGTTGCCTGGAGGCGAATGTTGCGGGTATCGCTATCGATCTCGGGGCTGATCGTAGTGAGCTGTCCCTCGACGCTTCGGTTGGGAAAGGCGTCGCTGGTTACCCGCACGGTCAGGCCGGTGCGCAGCTTGGACAGGTTTTGCTGGGGCAGGGAAAAGTTGAGGTAGATGGGGTCGAGAGTCTGCAAAGAAACGATTTCCTGACCCGATTGTAGTTGTTGGCCGAGGTCGACTTGACGAATACCAAGCCGGCCGCTGAAGGGAGCGCGGATGGTCTTCTTGGCAACGGTGGCGTGAATGTCGTCAGCCTCGGCGATGGCCTGGCGAAACTTGGTTACTGCGCTGTCGTACTCGGCCTGGGAGACGACCTTTTCCGCCAACAGTTTGTCGGCTCGTTCCAAGTTGACCTTCGCCAAATCGGAGGCAGCCTTAGCGCCGGGCAACAGGGCTTGTTCTGAAGAACTGTCCTGCTCCAACAACAAGGTACCCTTGGGAACCATGGCACCAGATTGAAAATGGATGCGCGTCACCTTGCCGGCCAGTTCGGCGGCCACGGTCATGCCTTGCACCGCTTTTAAGGAACCGACGGCAGGCAACAAGGTTTCCCATTTAGCACTGATGATCTCGGTGCTAGTAACGGTTTCCGGCGGGGGCCGAAATTGAGAGCCCTGGTCGATCATCTTGCGAATCTGCAGAAACTTGGTTCCGGCGAGGCCGCCGATCAGCAGCAGCAGGGCGAGAACGGCTACAAGGATACGCTTGGTCATTTTTCTGATGTCCTGTCGATAGATGGCAGTTGCCGATGGGGCAGGATATCGCGAAGCACTTTCCCGTTGATGTCACAGGCGCGGCTTAACGCGTTTTGTATGAGAAAAGCAAGATTGATGGACTCGCAAAAAGTCATGAGATGGCTAAGCAAAAATTTCGAGCTACAAGGCGTAGTGGTTTTTCAGGGGTGAAGGCATACATAGAGTATGTCGAAGTCCTGAAAAAGCGCTGCAACGCAGTAGGACGGACTTTTTGCGACGCCATCAAGATTAAGATGATGACGGGGGTGCTGTCAATGCGCAAACAACCAGGGGCCATAAACAGGTTTTGAAAATATGGTTGGCTGCTATTGGCGTCTTGAGGGTGCCTCTGCTATTCCAATATAAACTGCGAAATCCGCGATGGCCAAAGAGGATTTCGCGTAAAAAAGAAGGAGAAGAATTTCGAACAGAAGAACGGCCCCGAACTAGAGTATGTTGCCGCAGCTTTTACATTCGAGTTCGGCTTCGCCATGCAAGGCCATGTAAGCCTTGAGAAGATCCTTCCAGGTGATAATGCCTTCGATCTTTCCCAGTGGTGAAACCACCGGCAAGCAAGAGACATTTTTCTTCATAAGAATCGCAACGGCTTCGGTCACCAGGGTGCTAGCCTCGACGGTAATCAGTTCTCTGGTCATGATTTGATGGGCTTTGCGCGACAGACGAGCGACATCGCAGGGACGTTCGGCCGGGGTGTCGAGAAACGGGCTGCTGGCCTTGAGCAGATCTCGGTCGGAAATAACTCCGATCAGTTTGCCCTCATCCTGTACCAGCAGATGATGAAATTTGGCTTGGCTAAAGATGTTGATGATGGAACGCAAGGTGTCATCCATTTCTACGGTTGCTACCCGATGGGTCATGATTGAAGCAATTTTCATCAAGACTCTCCCTTTTGAATTTGAAAAACTTAAATATTTTTGGCAGTTTACAGGCTCCTTGACAGTCTAAGCGAAGTTGCTGTTTAAGTGCAAGGGGGGGAGGGGCATGATGTAGAAGTCGATTGAAGGAGCCTAGGGCTCTTCGCGCTGGCCGGTGAGGTCCTGCCACAGTTCCAGGTAGAGGTCGTAGGCATCCGTTTTGCCGGGATGGCCCAGGGATCCCTGAGAGTCGGCCCGCAGCAGGGCTAGTAGCAACGGGAAATCCTTGTGGGTGACGAAGTTTCGGTGTTGCTTGCTCGCCTGACTAGGACTGGTCAGCTGCCAAGCCAGGTGGAAGGTGTGGTGGCGCACTGCCCATGTGATGCGCCGGCACCGCCCCTCGGGCATGCCCAGGCGCTCTAAAAGCTCGGCGGCCAGTTTGGCCCCTGCCCGGTCATGGCCGCGGGAGTGGATTCCAGCCTCGTGCAGCTCGGTGGTCAGAGGCTTACCGATGTCGTGCAGAAGAGCCGCCCACAGCAGGTCTGGGTCGCCGTCCGTCGGGCAGGCCTCCACCGTCAGGCGGGTATGGGTGGCGACGTTTCCCTCGGCGTGATAGCGGGGCGACTGGGGGGTGTCGGCCATCGGTTCCAGTTCCGGCAGGATTTTTACTAGTTCTTCCCACCAGCCTTCCGGCTGTTCAACCAGCAGCTTTTCTATTTCGCGATAATCCACCATGATATTTATCCAGGATGTTTGTCGGGCGGTGAAGGTTGCGAGGCTGTCTTATGACAATTATAACTACCCCCTTCACTTACTAGTACTTTTTCCCTCTTTTTATCAGCGTTGTCCGGTTAGTTTTTTGCACGTCGGTGCCTTCGTTTCGGTTGCTTGGATTTGTTTGACGATTTTTTCTTTTTCCGAGACTCAGCTGCTTCATTCGCTATCTGCATGCGAAGCTCTCTGACTCGATGAATGCTGACTTTCTCCCCATGCTGCTCACGGCAGTAAATGGCAAGGAGCAGGTAAGTAATGAGTCCGCCAAGGAGCTGGACCATTAAACCGTAAGGGCTCCGAGCAATCAGGTGATACACCTTGAGGTGTCGCTTCCACCAGCCGAAGAAGGTTTCGATGCTCCATCGCAGTTTGTAAACGTGGGCGACATCTTCGGCTGAGAGATCGTGCCGGTTTGTTGCAATCCAGTGGTCCTTACCGTCAACACGGTAACCGACAACTCGAAGTTCTTTCTTCGTCTGATTTATGCCCTTGGTACCAAGG
>MAXT01000180.1:0-458 GCA_001751225.1 Desulfuromonadales bacterium C00003107
AACCACTACTGCCTGAACTACTATCCTGACTATCCGTACTACACAAAGGAGCAGGATAACTGGAGTGGTCCTGCGGTGATGCAGGCGTGCATAGGTCATTACTATGATCCAGGAGACGTGCCAAGCCAGGCAGTGTTGAACGAGACAGGTATCGCGAACAATACGGCATGCAATGTGGACCTTCAGTATGTTGACCCAGAGGGCATGAAGGAGACTTTGAACCACAACTGGATGTGGCCAATTGGTAGAAACTATGGATTGTATTCAAGAGCGAACACAACCGAAGGACTCAACGACATGCTCCATTACACCTGCTACTGGCAGCATCTCGGACCTGCACCGGTTCCAGCTTATGGTGACTATTCCAACTGGATGGTAGTCAGGGGAATACACACGAGTGAGAACCCGTATCCACAGTCTGCTGGTAGTTACGAGATCTATGGGTTCTGGATAAATGA
>MAXT01000180.1:489-1904 GCA_001751225.1 Desulfuromonadales bacterium C00003107
GGTGAGTATTACCTCGAACTTTCTGGTGTTAGAGATTGCGATGACTACCGATACATGTATGTTGGGCTTTTCGAGCCACCGGAGCAGCCTGCTCGTGAGGTACGGGCAGTCCATGCAGATCCAAGGCTTGCCGATGCGATCACGCCTGTGATGATAGAGAAGCTGCTGGAGGTGTACGGCATCGAACAGTTGGCAGTTGAGAGGGCAGTCAAGGACGATGAAGCACTCAAGATTGTGAAGGCAGCAATTGACGGTGTAACCGAAGAACTCATACCATACGACACAGAATTTGCGGAAATCTTTGCAAGGACCACTGCGGGTGAGCCGATGTTGGTAACAGATGATGGAGGCGACTACTATGTCGTGCCGTTTAACGTGCCTGTGATAGAAAAGCTGGTCAAGAAGGTACCTATTGAGATCGAAAAGGTCAAGATAAGCGGTCTCAATGAGTTTGGACGTGTGGAGCGTGAAGATGAGAAGGTTATCATCAAGCCGGTACCAATCGAGCAGATAAAACAGGAGAAGACGCTTGTCGTGGTCATCGTGGATGCCGAGGACGGCAGCTTCAAGGAGGCTTCCTGGGTCGCAGACGCGGTGGAGTATCTGCCGGTATCAAAAGTAGAGGCATTGAAGCTTGCACTCAGTGCGATAGACATAACTTCAGCTAGTGAGCTCAGTAATCTCAGCTCAAAGCCAACTATTGAGCTCGTTTACCGCAATGCAAGTCCGTACTATCCGGACTGGAAGATCGCGGTTGATGGAAGTGTCTACTACGTGAGTCAGGACGGGACGGTGAGTTCGTAAGTTCGTGGCAATATCGGTGCTCAAGAACACAAAAAAACCAAGATAGGGGGTTAAATTTTTCCCCCTTCAAACTTTTTGGGAAAAAGTTTGATCAAAAAAACGGAAAAAGGAGAGGTAAAAGTCTGAACAAAAAAAAAGTGGCACAGATGAGAGAAAGAAGAAGCTCCTTAAAAGGAGAAGAAAACATGGTGCAAGTCCATGAAGGAGCAATGGGGAAGTTTCTTCCCAGCAAAAAAAAATAGGAGGTGAAAACGAAAAAAAATGAAAACAAAATATAATATAGCAATAGCAATAGCAATAGCAATAGCGACTTTAGCGGTGCTTGTAGCATTGTGCACCACGGCGAGTGCAGGTGATTATGGAAGTGGATGCCCATACAGCAACTTCTACAACGGCACACTGGAAAACGGTGGCGGTATTTACTTCGACGTGAAAGGACATTATGACAGTGCAGGTGCTACTCAATCTTATACGTTTGAGAACGTGCCGGATGGTAGACAGGTAGTCAGGATGTATCCAGGTATATGGCTTGGCTCTTCTTCACCTGGTAGAGTTACCGAGTGGTCAATCGAAATTAACGAGCATGTAGATTACTTTAATTTCACGGAGCC
>MAXT01000180.1:2056-2474 GCA_001751225.1 Desulfuromonadales bacterium C00003107
CTGCAGTACTGGGTAAAAGAGGGACAGGAGTATCCGGACGATGCACCGTATCACGTATACTTCAACGAATCGAGTAGTAGTGGTCCGATTGACACCGGCAACATATCATCAGTGGAATATTATACCTATGGTTATCCACACTGTCCCGGTGAATCCGGTTGGCCATATCTAAATGATAACTACATTGGGTCTCCGAACATTACAAAGCATAACGGCTATGCGCCTGTTTTTTACGGGTGGACTGATCTACCACCTGCTTACATAGATGCACCAACCAATTCCTTCCGTTATCCCACGCTCGGTAATGACCGTCTGATGGTTCCGGTTCTTGCATTGCATTACGAGGAGATAGTAGAAACCTACACTATTGATGGATACATCTTCAAGGACGGCGTACCACAACCCGATCCAAAGGTAA
>MAXT01000181.1 GCA_001751225.1 Desulfuromonadales bacterium C00003107
CTTTCTGGAGCATTCTGGTCAAGGATATGCGCGCCTACTACCTCAAGCCGCCCAATATCAGTTGGGGACTGATCTTCCCCCTGGCTTGGACCGGTATGTTCTTCATCAAATCCGGTGGCGGCATTGAGGATCTGCTTGCCTTGCTGCCCGGCGTGGTGGCCATTTCCATCCTGTTCGGTACCACCTCAATGCTGGCGGTGACCGTGACTTTCGAGAAAAAGAACCGGTCCTTCGAGCGCCTCCTGCTCGCCCCCATTTCCCTTGAGCTGCTTATGCTGGCCAAGACCGCCGGAGCCATCCTTTTCGGTGTGGCCAACGCCTTCGTGCCCGTAGCAATGGCTGTTTTTTTCACGGACCTGTCCCGAGTGGCCTGGGGCGCGGTGGTCCCGGCCGTAGTCCTCATCGCCGTCAGCTCCGCCTTCCTGGGTCTGTTCATCGCGGTTTCGGTCAGCGAAGTCTTCGAGGCCCAGACCTTCTCCAACTTCTTTCGCTTCCCCATGATCTTTTTGTGCGGGTTGTTCTTTCCGATTGAGCAACTACCGGCATGGCTACGCCCTTTGTCTTACGCTCTACCCTTGACCTATGGTGCGGACCTCTTGCACCGAGGTTTCGGAGGGTGCAGCCTGATGCCAGTGTCCATCGATTTTGGAATGCTGCTTTTTTTCTGTGCAACCCTCTTCCTGATCAGTTTGAAAAACATCAAGCGGCGCTGGATTACCTGACCGGCCTGACCTCACATCTGATCGAAACCAAAACTTAGTACATATGGCATGGTTATCCCTTTGCGAGTTGGTCGTATTGGCAAAGTTGCACAAAATGCCACCAGGGACCCGGCCCCAATAGTAAATGGAAAGCACATCCGTGTTGCTATGTCCCCGACAAGCATGGCTTTGTAAATAGCAAGCCACTCATAGGCCACCAATCACTTTTTCCGGGTTGTTTTGAACAGATCAGGATGGATTGTAGAGTGTCTTTTCCTCTCGCAAAGCCAAGAGAAGAAGGACACTATTCAGACGGCAAGCGTTGGCCAACTTACAAAGGAGTTCTCATTCCTCAGAAGCCAGAGACTTTGGTGGTTTGAGCTTGAAAAAGAGACGGGTCTCAACTAGGGGATTGGGGATGTGAAGTGCGAAAAGAATTATTGAATAAAAAAAGCCGTGACTTTCGTCACGGCTTTTGGCGTTGGTCGGGGCGAGAGGATTCGAACCTCCGACCCCCTGCACCCCATGCAGGTGCGCTACCAGGCTGCGCTACGCCCCGTCAATCAACGCGAGCGGATTATTGTCCATCCGCAAAAAAATGTCAAGGGGAAAAATCTTCTCTGAAGGGCCCATCTTTACATGCTATTTGTTAAGCAAGTTCAAATATTTATGCTGACAATCTAACTACATAAGGTTAACAGATTCAGCAGAGAGCACCTTAACGCCACTAGCGGTAAGAGCAGCAATTGCCTGGTCACTATTGTCAAAGCGGAAAATGATCACCGCGTGATCTCCGCAACGCTCGATAAAGGCATACAGGTACTCGACGGTGATGTGAGACTCGTCCAGTAGCTGCAAAATATGACCGAGCCCCATGGGCCGATCCGGGACCTGCACCGCGACGACTTCTGTTTTGTCGACAGTAAAGCCCTGCTCTGCAAGAACCTCCTTGGCCAGGTCGGTTCGGTCGACAATCAGGCGTAAAATACCGAAATCCGAGGTCTCAGCCAAGGACAGGGCACGAATGTTCACCTCAGCCTTGCCCAGGGCTGAAGTGGCCTGGGCCAATCTTCCCGCTCGATTTTCTATGAAAACAGAAATCTGCTGCACTGTCATCTGCCCTCTCCTTTCGCCTGCCCTAACCTTTGCGCAAATCAATAACCCGCTTGGCTTTGCCTTCGCTGCGGGTTATTGATTTTGGTTCAACCAGCCGGACCTTACAAGTGATATTAAGCAGGCTCTTGATTTCATGGCGTATGCGATCGCTCAGGCCCTGCATGACCCGTACTTCATCGGAAAAGATATCGTCGGTGACTTCCACCTGAACCTCAAGGGAGTCGAGATTCTCTTCCCGATCGACAATCAGCTGATAGTGAGGCTCAACCCCCTCGACCTGCATCAGCACACTCTCGATCTGCGACGGAAAGACGTTGACGCCGCGAATAATCAGCATGTCGTCGCTGCGGCCACTCATGCGCTGCAAGCGCCGATGGCTGCGGCCACAGATACAAGGTTCGTTGATGAACCGAGTGATATCGCGGGTGCGATAACGAATCATCGGGATGCCTTCTTTGGTGATGGTAGTAATCACCAACTCCCCTTTCTCTCCATCAGCTAAAACTTCGCCCGTCTGCGGATTGATAATTTCTGCAATAAAATGATCTTCCCATATGTGTAGACCGTTTTGTGCCTCGATACATTCGATGGCCACACCGGGTCCAAGAATCTCCGACAGTCCATAGATATCGATCGCCTTGATGTTCAGCTTTTGCTCAATCTCCTGGCGTATCGATTCGCTCCAGGGTTCCGCACCGAGAATCCCGACCTTAAGAGCAAAGGAGCGGATATCGAGACCTTCCTCGGCCGCCGCTTCAGCGAGATAGAGGCTGTAGGAAGGGGTGCAGGTGATGACGGTAGAGCCGAAATCCTGCATGATCATGAT
>MAXT01000182.1 GCA_001751225.1 Desulfuromonadales bacterium C00003107
CATCTGCACCACCATGGGCGTGAATACTCCACTCTGTTTTATTGCCTTGGATAGCCCGGTTCCTCCCCTCACACTCTCCCTGAGTCCCTCAACTTCCCGGCAGATTACGACATTGTCAACAGTGGCAGAAGTAATTTTCAAGATGTCCAATATGGGAACACCGCTTTGCATTAACATCCCGAATGTATGAGCAAACCTCGTCATGGCAATCTTTAGGATAAGCGGGCCAAATATAGGAATCCGCAACTTGATACCATCCCATATCACTCTCCCGCATTTGGTGTTTGTGTACCAGTGAAATCCCAGGGCAACCAAGGATGCCACCACGAGCATTACAAACCAATAATCACGAAAGGCATGACTTATTCCAATCATTATCCTGGTAGGCAGGGGAAGAGTGGCCTTAAATTGTGAATACATTTTTGCAAATTGAGGGACCACAAAGGTCATTAAGATGATAAAGGCCGAGGAGATTGTGAACACCACAATTTTGGGGTACCTGGTAGCGGCCTTTATCCTGGCCCTGGTATCCTTTTCGTGCTCGGCCAAGCCGGCCAGCCTATCCAGGACCGCATCTAACAGCCCCGTTGCCTCCCCAACTCGAATCATGCTGATGTAGAGCTGCGAAAATACCCTGGGATGTTTGCTCAGGGCATCAGAGAGAGTGCTTCCACCTTCTATATTTCCTTTCGCGGCCTCTATAGCCGCTTTCATCCTCCTATTTTCTGTCTGCTCGGCTAATATATGCAAGGCGCTCAGCAGGGGAACGCCCGCGCCGAACAGGGTGCACAACTGCCGGCTGAATAAGATCAAATCCTCCAGACTGACCCCTCTATGTCTCTGGAGAAAATCTAATGATATGATATCTTTTTTCTTTTCCTGTATGGAGACCGGGAAATAACCTAAGCCATCCAGCTTGCCGGCCACCATCTGGTAACCGGCAGCCTCCATAACTCCGTTTACGGCCTTTCCTGATTCATCCCTGGCTTTGTATTTGAATGTTGGCATAGCTAACTCGATGCTCGTTTCTCGATGCTCGTATCCAGTATCCAGTGTCGAGTATCTAGCATCGAGTATCTAGCATCTAGTATCTAGTATCTAGTATCATTGGTCATTTTAAGGCGCTCCCTTATCATTTTCACCAGCTCATCCATTACAAAGGGCTTACATACATACTCGTCAGCGCCTGTTTCTTTCCCCATCAACTTATCGACATCTTGCGCTTTGGCCGTTAACATTATGATCGGTATATCTTTGTATTTTTCGTCAAATTTTAGTAGCCGGCAGACCTTGTAGCCATCCATTTTGGGCAACATGATATCCAGGAGGATGAGATCAGGATTTTCTGTCCTGGCCTTGAGCAAGGCATCTTCGCCATCATAGGCCGCCAGGCACTCAAAACCTTGAGATTCCAGCATGAATTGAATAGTCTCCACGATGTCTATTTCGTCATCTACAATCAGGATTCTTTTCTTATTCATTTTTCTCTTCCCTCATCAGCTTACGGTTCAGAGTTCATGGTTCGTGGAAACCCTCCCGTGGTCAGCGATTCATAGCGAGTAGCGCCTTTTCCATCAGGTCGTCTCCAGTAACCCCTTCCTCCGGATAAGTTGCTACCCCTGAGGCCAGGTTAACCTTCACGGATTCCTTACCCACCTTAAATGTCTGCTTAGAGAGTCTCTCTTTCAGCCTGTTGTCCAGAGCGAAGGCCCCCTCTTTAGGTGTATCGGCCAAAGTTATTATTACCCAGCCAGTTGTTTGAATTTTTGTGATATCTGTAGTCCTGCGGGCAATATCTTGAATAACCCGCTTAACTTGATCCAGTAGCTTAAGCGCCTCTTCCTCCCCATAGACTTCGCACAGATATTCAGATTCCTCTATTTTTAGCATCACTAACGATAAGGTGATGCCCCTTTCCCGAGCCCTTGCGATTTCCATATCCAGGTGATCTTTTGAGGCGCTTTCGGGACTGTATGCAGGCAGAGTAAAGATAAATCCGGATCCCTTGCCAACCTCGCTTTCTACCCGGACACTTCCCTTATGGCCCTCGACTAGTTCTTTGACAATCGGCAATCCCAGACCTGTCCCCCCGGTTTTTCTGGTGAGTGACCCGCCAATCTGGTGAAACTTATCAAAGACCCTGTCTAATTCTTCCACAGGGATGCCGATGCCGGTATCCTCAACGCAAACTTCGATGAAATCTCCGTCGAGTTCATGGTTTTTAGCCGAAACATGCACGTGCCCTCCTTCAGGAGTAAATTTGAGGGAGTTGTTGATAAGATTAATAAGTATTTGCTCTATCCTGTCTCTATCTCCATATGCTTTTGGCAGGTCAACAGGAATTTCTTTAGTTATGGTAACCGATTTATTTTCTGCCTTTGGCTCTAAGGATGATATCACTGCATCCAGAGGCTCGTTCAGATCTACCTCCTGAAATTTCAGATCCATCTTTCCTGCCTCCAGTTTTGACAGATCCAGGAGGTCATTGATGATACCGGCCAATCTATCGATGTTTCTGAGGGCCATGGAAAGAAACCTCTCCTGATTTTGGGTGACCTCACCAGCCGTCCCGCCAAGTATTATACTGACCGCATTCTTGATGGAGGTAAGAGGGGTCCTGAGCTCATGGCTGACAATCGATATGAACTCGGACTTCATTCTATCTATTTCTTTTTCCTTGCGAATATCTCGAAGAAAACAAATCATGTTTGCTGTATCATCAACGCTATCGACATATCTGCTTATAGTCACACGAACAGGCATTGTTCCCCCGGCCCTGTGAATTGCCAATAGATCTCCCTGCCACTGAGACTGCCGCTCGACATGCTCGGTAATCTTTTCCCAAGTCACATCACCTTCACATGCCAACAGGGCCTCTATAT
>MAXT01000183.1 GCA_001751225.1 Desulfuromonadales bacterium C00003107
CTCTTCCATTCCCTGCACAAAAATCTGTTGATCGGGTGGGGTCAGCCACAGGGGCAAGACTCCCGCCGTGCAGCCAGTGAACAGAAATAGGAGAGAGAGACACAAAAATAGACGCATGATCAACGTAGCTCACGGCGGTCGATGAGGTAGTTACTGCCGGGCAGTTTTTTCAGGTGTTCTTTCATCTTGGCGCATTCGCTGCCGATGGATTCGGCGGAAGGGTTAGCTAAATTATTCGAACAGACGATGGCAACGGACATGGAAAGCAGGGGGAATTCCCGGTCAACTCCGTAACGGTCCTGCCCTCTGAAGTAACCAACTTGCCGGTCCTGTTCGTTATACAGTTCGGGCACCAGAGCATCAAAGGCCTTGATCAGCTCAACCGCAATTGGTTCAGCGTGATCGGGCGTGCTAAGCAGCACATAATCGTCGCCACCGACATGACCGATCAGATCCTGGGGCGTACCGTAGCGAGTGCCGATGTCCTTAACCATATCCCCCACCAGAGAGATGATGTTGCTGCCGGCCTGGTAGCCGTAACGATCGTTATAGGCTTTGAAATAATCGAGATCGACATAGATATGGGCAAAGGGGTGGCCGTCAGCAATGCGACCTTCCAATTCATTTTTGATCGTCACGTTACCGGGTAAACGAGTCAGGGGGTTGGCATCGAGGTGGAGTTCTTCCAGAACTCGAAGTTTCTGCGCCATATCGGCAAAGTGCCGAGCCAGGTGACCAAATTCGTCGTGACTTTCCAGGGTAAGGGGGTAATCATAGCAACCTTCGGCGATGGCTTTTGTAGCCTGAGTGAGCTGGCCGATGGCTCGATGGATCTTGAGAATTACCCCGACGGCCACCAAGGCGGCGAGGCTGATCCCGGCAAAGGCCAGAGCTAGGGTCAGTCGATATCCACGGTGAATGTCTCCGGCATACAATCGTATCGTTTCATCCATTGCCCCTTCTCGGCGCTGCCGAAATTGTTCGAGATGCCTAAGCAATCTGTCGCGACCAGGCGACAGGGTCTGCACCGAGAGCTGCTCCGCCGCATCCCAATTCTGATTCGTCAGTAACAAAAAACCCTCGCGGCTGGCAGTAGCGAATTTATTATAGCTCTTTTGCAACGGACTTAAATAGTCGTCTTGGGAGATGGCGACCATCTGCCGCCAGGTACGGGTGATATCCATCTGGCGACTGTCGAGCAACGGCAGCATGGACTCGTCCCGCAGTACCAGAATCTGTCTTTCCAGACGCTCCTGACCCAAAAGGCTGCGGGAAAGATCCCTCGATAGGGTGAAGGTACGGAATTCAACGGATACCAATTGTTTCGAGTGGCCCATCAGGCTATTGAGAGACAGCAGTGCATAGACTATGGCTGCCAGGCAAAAACAAACAACCAGCAGATACCCTAAAGCAATTTTTTGAGCAACGGTTAAGCGAATCAATTGCATTGGAACCTCTATTGCAAAACTAAATATAACAAGTATACATATTCTTCCAGGCTCGGGAAAACCAGAGACATATGGTACTTTGTCAAGGCATCGATCTGCTGCCCTTTGCCTTAATCAGAAATTAACTTTACTTAAAACCAGCTACAAAATATGAACTGTCAAAAACATTGACCACCAATGACTTCACTACTTTAACATGCAAGATTTGTGCGTCTCTTTTACAAAAGCCGGCTGCCTCATTCTGTGGGCCGGTTGCCGCCCAAAACTGCCCACAGTAAATATCATACTACATTATCTTGCCAGGTGAATCCTGGAGACGAAATACCGAATCACATAAACACGATATGACATCCCCGGACCTCGCGCCCTTGAAGTTCGACGACGACACTGGGATTCCTAGAAAATTATAAAAATTTGCCGATTGATTTTATCCCGGGGTATTTTGAATAATCTGCAGAGACACTTGCGGGGATCATCCCGCCATGCGGCAGGAGAATATTTTGGAAAAAGTTTTTGAATTTATCGACTATGGAGCAATTGTTACCTTTTATGACCACGGCACTCATATCGTCGAAGTCTCGATGTTTCTTGACGAAAGGCGAACCCTTGAGCCCCAATCTATTGTGTTAACCCACGCCGAAGCCGAAGAGAAGATAGCTGCCTTGCGTGATAGCAATGCCTGAGGCGACAAACAGCCAGAACCATCACTAAAGAATTATTGCATCAAGAAGGGGCCTTTTAAGAGCAATGGCAACGAAACGGAGTTCGGAAGAACGATAAAAACCATTACAGCGCAGGATTTGATCCCGCTAGGCATTCAAATCAAAGCCTTGAGCAAGACGACAAATGCTCCCTGACTCCACGAAAGGTAGCTCGATGAATGCGGCAGGGTCCGAGGTTGGCGATGGCTTGGCGGTGGGCAGCACTACCGTAACCCTTGTGACCCGCAAAACCGTAACCGGGAAAACAACGGTCATAATGAACCATCAGCCGATCTCGCACCACCTTGGCGATTACTGAGGCGGCAGCAATGGACAGGGAACGGCTATCGCCTTTCTTCAGGGTCTGCTGGGGTAGCGCATGGGGTAGCGGCGTGATGCCGTCAATGAGCAGATAGTCGGGACCAAGGGGCAACCTGCTGACAGCCCGCAACATGGCCTGCAAGGTGGCCTGCAAAATATTGATCTGATCGATCTCCGCCGGACTGGCAAGACCAATGCCCACCGCCAGGGCCTGCTCGCGAATCAGAGGGAAGAGCCGCTGCCGAGCCGCAGGTGAGAGTTTTTTTGAATCGGTCAGTCCCGGTAGCTCGAAGTGCTTCGGCAACACCACCGCAGCTGCCAATACTGGCCCGGCCAAGGGACCACGCCCGGCCTCGTCAATACCGGCCACAACCTTGTAGCCCTGACTCTGCAGGCGCCTTTCGAACTGCAGGGGGTGCTCCTCTGCCGACGGAAATAGATCCAGGGTCACCATCAATCTTTCTACGCGAAGCGTTGAATGAACAGAAATAGCCCCACAACATCAGCGCCGAATGAACAGGTCGCCACAATCGGCAGGGCTATAGCAGGTCAAAATCCGGATATCTGTACAAGTAGCTGAAGAATAGAAAAGGCCCCGGCAGATGCCGAGGCCTTTTCCAAAACAGTTATCCGGTTATGCAGTACGCTTTTCCCGAATACGAGCAGCTTTACCCTGCAGCTTGCGCAAGTAGTAGAGCTTGGCCCGGCGCACGCGACCAACCATTAACACTTCGATTTGGTTGACAATCGGCGAATGGAGGGGGAAAACACGCTCAACGCCCATACCGCCGGAAACCTTACGCACGGTAAAGGTTGAACCCAGGGCGCGGTTCATACGCTTGATGCAGACCCCCTGAAAAACCTGGATCCGCTGCTTGTCACCCTCGACAATCTTGACGTGAACCCGCAGGGTATCTCCAGCTTTAAAAGCCGGAATGTTCTTCTTCATCTGTTCCATTTCCAAACGATCAATAACGTTCATATCTTCCTCCTCAGCGATGAGCTGTTGTGTTCAGGTTTTATCGTTTAGCGTTCTACCGCCCTAGCAGTCGATCGAGCATAATCGCAGCTGCCGAGCGCACAGGCAAATGATTGTAATTGTCACCGGCGCCATCAATTGGTTCCAGCACCGTCCAACCCCGTTCAAAAAGTTCCGGCGCTAAGCCCCAACCGGTACCTAGTATCAGCAGCAGTGGCCGTTCGGCCAGCTTTTCCCGGCAACTTTTAAAAGAAATACCACCCTGACGTGCAGCGCCGGTCAGCACCGGCCATGGCTCTTCTCCGCTGACTTGCTGCCAGTCGGCCAGAGCATCCTCCAAACTAGCCGCCACGGCAACCAACTTGAGAGCCTCTGCCCGTTTCGGATTGTAGCTGGCTCCATGCCCCTGTAGCCAATGCTGCAGGATGCGATCCACCAACTGCTGCTGCTCCACGAGAGGAGTTACCAAGTAAACCCTGTCAACCCCGTAGGTTCTCGAAGTGCGAGCCAGATCGTGTATATCGAGATTAGTCACTGCACTGGTAACTAAATCGCCCCGCTTATCGACAACGGGGTGATGCACCAGTGCTACAGCAACGGCGGGCCGCTTCATAAGCCACCGCCAGTCAGTTCCTCGCGGAGTTCCTCGAGCCAACGACGATCCTGCTTGCTCAATTCGGCCCCTTCCAGAAGATCGGGGCGGCGCTGGAGAGTCCGTCGTAGCTGCTCGCGACGACGCCAACTAGCAATAGCACCGTGATTGCCCGACAACAAAACCTCAGGCACCGCCATATCGCGATATAGTGCTGGGCGCGTGTAGTGAGGATGCTCTAGCAAACCGTCGGCGTGGGAATCGCTTACCGCACTGCCGCTGCTGCCAAGCACACCGGGCACCAATCTAGCGACGGCATCGATCATGACCATCGCCGCCAATTCACCGCCGGTCAGTACAAAATCTCCCAGAGAGAATTCGTCATCAACCATGGTGCGAATCCGCTCATCGAAACCTTCGTAGCGGCCGCAAACAAAAATCAGACGTTCTTCCTTGGCCAACTGCTGAGCCTGCTGCTGCCGAAAGGGCACCCCCTGGGGGGTCATCAGCAACACTCGGGGACGAGGCCCACGGCTGCGGAGTTCGTCCAGCGCCCGGGCCACCGGTTCCGGCTTGAGTACCATGCCGTCGCCACCGCCATAGGGGGTGTCGTCGGTAACTTGGTGCCGGCCCTCGGCCCAATCTCGCAGATTATGGGCACAGATGTCGATCAGCCCCTTGTCAACCGCCTTGCCGAGAATACTGTCGGCAAACGGCGACGTGGACATTGCTGGAAACAGGGTCAGTAATTCAAAGATCATCAGCTTTTGGCACCAGACCCTCGGGCAGGTCGAAAAGAATCATCCCGGCGGCCAAATCGATCTCGGTGATAAAATGCGCTACCGCCGGGATCATCACCTCGCCATAGCGACCGTTGATCACATAGATATCGTGAGCCGCGGTGGTAAAACGTTTTTCGAGGGTACCGAGTTCGCCATCCCGTTTATCAACAGCCCGCAACCCGCGCAACTGATGCCAGTAGTAGGCACCCTGCGGAAGAGAGGGCAACCGTTTCAGGTCGACCAGCACCGCAGCACCAATCAGGCCCTGCACCGCTTCAACACTGTCGAGCCCGTCGAGTTTAACCACCAGATTGCCCCGAACCGAGCTACGGCGCAGAATCCGGCAAGCTAGTGGCGCACCACCGGTTGGCTGTAAAAAAAGCTCATCATGCTCCAGTAGCACCGAAAAATCAGGATCTTCACCGCGCAGTTTGACTTCACCGCGCAGACCTTGAGTACCGGTTACTACGCCTAGGCGGAGCAACTCCATAGAAGAATTCGTCATTACTCCAGAATCTGCAGACTGGCCCGCTTTTCTTCGCGCGTGGCCTTGGCATTCAACAGGGTACGCATAGCCTTGGCGGTGCGTCCCTGCTTGCCGATAATCCGGCCCATGTCCTCGGGCGCGGCAGCAAGCTGAAATAGCGTGCTGCCATCCCCGCCCTCTTCTTGAGTGACGGTTATCGCCTCCGGTTTTTCAACGAGAGATCTGGCGATGAATTCAATGAGCTCTTTCATGGGTAAGTCCTTCCTTAAGAAGCATTCCCACCTCGGCCGCCGACCTGCTTTCAGACTTGTTTAAGCCTGCTTGAACTTGGCCCAGAGGCCCTTGTCGCGCAGCAAACGCCGCACGGTGTCGGTAGGCTGAGCACCCTTCTTCAGCCATTCCATAACCCGATCTTCGTCAATGTTAACCATTACCGGGTCCTGGCGCGGGTCATACTGTCCAAGGTTTTCGATAAAACGACCGTCACGGGGGAAACGCTCATCGGCTACCACCACCTGATAAAAAGGTTTCTTCTTGGCGCCGCCACGGGCTAGTCTAATTTTTGTTGCCATGTGCTATTCCTCCTGGATGTGTCGAACGGTTTCCCGTTGTGATTGCTGGATATCTTATTAACTAAAAAGGTACCTACCTAGCGATTGCCTGGTTTTAAAAAGGCAGGCCGCCTCCGCGCCCCATAAGGCTTTTCAAACCCTTGGGACCCATTTTTTGCATCTTTTTCATCATTTTCTGCGCTTCACCGAAACGCTTCATAAGCTGATTTACATCCTGCACTGTTGTGCCACTCCCCTTGGCGATACGCAACCGTCGCGAACCGTTGAGAATTTTCTGGTCGCGCCGCTCACGGGGGGTCATGGAGTTAATAATGGCCTCGATCTTTTTCATTTCTTTATCTGGCAGCTGCATGTTGCCCATCTGCTTCATGGCCTTGCCAGCCCCTGGAATCATCTTGAGAATCGATTCGAGGTTTCCCATCTTCTTGATGGTTTGCATCTGGTCACGGAAGGTCTCCAACGTGAAGCCATCCTGACGCAGCTGCTGCTCCATGCGCTGGGCATCATCCTGATCCATGGCCGCTTCGGCCTTTTCGATCAGCGTCAGCACATCGCCCATGCCAAGGATGCGCTGGGCCATACGATCCGCGTGGAAAATCTCGAGGGCGTCGAGCTTCTCTCCCATACCGACCAGTTTGATCGGCTTGCCGGTTACCGCGCGAATCGACAGGGCGGCACCACCACGGGCATCGCCATCGAGTTTGGTCAGGATCACACCGCTGATTTCCAGCAGCGAGTTAAAGCTCTCAGCCACATTGACCGCATCCTGGCCGGTCATGGCATCGGCCACCAGCAGGATCTCCCGCGGCTGCAGAG